>BNWD01000024.1 GCA_025998575.1 Alphaproteobacteria bacterium
GCTCATGCCTTTGTTGCAATTGCCCAAAAGAATATGTCCAATGACATCAATCTACACGAGAGCGAGAACTCTATATTTCTGGAAAGTTTTGATAGTTTTTAAAGAAAAGAAGTTTTTGTAGTTCGATACTGTTTTATGGATTCAACTCTATTATTAATCTTCGTAGACACTTGTTCCGGAGCACAAACATGTGAGTCCACTCATATCAAAGGAATGTTATTAAGCCTGAATGAATGTTAAGGAAATAAAAAGCTTTATAGCCGGCAAAGAGTACGACTCAAACAGAATTAGAAATTTTTTAAAGGTAAATGGCGTACCTCTTGGAATTCTGAACAAAAAGAACAGAAAAAGCGTAATTGATGTTTCATAAAACAATATACAAATTGATATACACAATCGAGAACACTTTCCAAAGACTAAAATATACCCTCCGATAAACCTGAGGCCACTTTTATGTCTTTCGTCGCTCTCACTATCACTAAAATTTTGTAGTATTTTCGTTAAAAAGACGCTTCCTTATCCTTTAAACAGCCAATCAAAAGTAATTTTTTGTATTGATTGGAATTTTTACAATATTTATCATCGGAAAAGCTGACCACAATAAAGCGCAAGAAGCCATAAGTATTATTGAGTTGTCGCTCAAAAAAAACACTGAATGATTTGACAAAAATTGAAGTAAATAATGCTAAAATTCGTATAATATCTTCGATATTAATGGGCATGGAAAGTTCGTCTGTGCAAATGGAGAGAATGGCAAATCAGTTTCCGCTACAACATAAATTTAATCTATAATGAAATTGGCAACCTCTCTTTGGCTTCTGTTTTTGAAACTGAAAAACGTGTTTTTTTCACCAAGGCAGACGCTCTCTATTATTGAAAATTGCGATAATATCGAAAGGTTATATTTGATTATTTATGTCAAATATAGTCAAAAACAATTACTGAAGAGGTTATCGTTCTATGCATAAATAGCGTCGTCACTTGATTGTTTCATAGCGTTTGTGCTCAAGATATCGTATATTCAGATGGAACGATAGCTTTGAAATCGTAGATCTGATTTGCAGAATTTTTAGTTCTGTATATGTTTTTTATAAATCTTTTCGTGATTTTTTCGAAAATTATAAGCTTGCATACATCATTTTTGATTATAATTATTCAGTATAGGCTCATACGAATATTCTATACTTATCAAATTTCCGAATATACTAGCGTCAATTATATCAGCAAAACAGGAGGTTTAGAATGCAAGTTAGAAAATTATATAATACATTTAACTTTTTTAAAACTCATGCACAGCCTCATATTCGTGCAAAATACTGCGAGATTACATGCTGATTAGCCTGCGTGTAAAAAAAATTGCAATAATTGTAGCGTTTTCTGGTATCCTTTAACAAGGTCGTTTATTTAACGTGGTGTATTACTTATTTTTTGGAGAACAGAACATGGAAAATCACTCTGAAAACTTCGCAACGGCGATGAGGCCAGCGAGCCCGCTTGTCAGCTTTATGCCGCCAAAGCCTGTCGTTTTAGTTGGGCTTATGGGGTGCGGCAAAACTAGCATAGGGAAACGCTTAGCCAAAAGGTTGGATTTGCCGTTTTGCGATTCCGACCAAGAAGTCGAGGTCGCAGCTGGCTGTTCTGTCCAAGATATTGAATCTTTCTTCGGCGAAGGAGCGCTTCAAAGCGGCGAATACAAAGTCCTTGATCGTCTTTTGAATCAGCAAACACAAGTCATTGCCACTGGCTGCTTGTCTTTCACATATCCAACTACTATGGAATTGATAAAGAAAAATTCGATTTCCGTTTGGCTCGATGCCTCTCTTTCGATACTCTCCGTTAGGTTGTCTGGCCGTAAAGAGCGAGTTTTGTTTCACAATGGGCAAGTTGTTGATTTTGACGATGAGGCAGTTTTAAAATCAATGATTGATACTTATAATCCTATGTTTCAAAACGCAGACGTTGTCGTTCAAACGCAAGACGAATCCGCTAACATCACAGTCGATCGCGTCATAATTGCAATCAGCGAGTTTATCAAAACCACATATCCCGATTATCACGTTTTGAAATCTGTTTGACATGTCAAGCGGAGAGATAGACACTCTGATATCGCACATTAGTAAGTTGCCTGGAATAGGCCAGAGGTTGGCCTCCAAAATAGCTATACACCTCTTAAGGAGAAAAGAGTTAGTTATGGCTCAACTCATGAAAACGATGAATAGCGTCTATGAAAACTCGAAAATATGCCAAATCTGCAATAATATCGATACATCTTCTCCATGCTTTATTTGCGAAGATCCGAAAAGAGATGACGAAATTCTCTGCGTCGTCTGCGATATATCAGACTTATGGTCCATTGAACGAGCAGGATTTTTCAGTGGTAAATACCACGTTTTGGGCGGAAAATTGTCAGCAGTAATGGGAGTCAAGCCAGCTGATTTAGACGTATTCGGATTATATAACAGACTAAAAAGTGGAGCTATAAAAGAAGTAATAATGGCAATGAGCGCTGATATCGACGGGCAAACAACAATGCTATTTGCCAACGAAAAAATAAAAGATCTGAACATAAACATAACAACACTATCTCACGGAGTCCCTATCGGTGGCGAACTAGAAAACCTTGACGACGGAACAATCATCGCTGCATTCAACCAAAGAAGAAATGTGTAAATGTTGGTGAATCTAGCTGACACTAAGTATAATGAATGTAGATTTGTTATTAATATGTCTGATCCTTTCTGAAGTGTAAATTTGCTGAGTGATAGAATAACGAAATTTGTGCAAAAGCGCAGGTTAGTTCCTACAAATTCCTGTCAGATAAGCGCGCAAAAATTGCTTTTACTCTAAGTATTTAGCTAGTGGAATCTTTCGAAAATTTGATTATTATTAACATTTATTATAATGCTTTTATTAATTTTTCAGACTCATAATTATATAATGAAAAATTGCCAGCTATATTGACTTTTGATTGTGACGGCATTTTACATAGACAATATTCCGAACTAGAATTGTATTAACTCAACAGAATAAATTTTTATTTTACTCATAAAATGATATTTACTGCTTTTGCAGAATACGAAAAAGATCAGTGAATCTTTTCCTTAGTGAAAATTCCAAATGAAGTTATTTAGAAGTGAAACATTCGATAAATTTTGTTTTTTTAGGTAATTGAAAACAGACTGTTGTTATTTTGTGTTTGATATATAAGAGCATGCAAGACTAAATATTTGCATTTGAATATGCAGCCAATATAGTGTTAATTTTTGAATGTGATTGTATATTTACTGTTATTGCACATTATTTCTATATAACGTTAAAGCAATTTTTCGTGTATTGCAAATGTGCATTGTAACCATTAGAATCGGAGTTTACACATTTTTCAAGCGGTAATAATCTTTCCAATAATCAATTGTATTGTCAGTAGATTCGCTTAACAATGATTATAGATAAATGTTATATAAAGACATAGCTGCACACCTAACAAAGATTTTGATTATCGGTATTAACGTTTGTTATATGTTATGGAAGGCAAAGGATTATTAGATAAATAAGAGGCGAATACAAAGTGGTTTGTTTAGAGTGTAATGAAGTAAGATTAAAAAAAGACTACATTTGAAATGGTTTAATGTGTAAGCAATATGTATTATGAGAAATGTTCATATGAAGAAAAATGTCACTATGTCAGTAAAAGTAATTATTCAATATATAGAATGCTGTTATGCGATATATTATAAATAAACAGAATAATCATCGACACAACTGAACTATCGGTGGAAAACAGAAAGAATGATATATATATGGATTTTGTGAGTGGAAAGAGCGATAATGAAAAATTTACAGAAGTTATTGCATAGATTTAGATTAATTTCTTATTTTTCAATATAATATTTCAACTTTTTTTAGTAACAGTTTTAATGAATGGCAATTACAGGCACTTAGTTTTAAGCGTAGAAAAACGCAATTTGCTTCTGTTAATAACATTAGCAAACATTGATTTCATTTCTGAAATCTAAATGCAAATTAACCAAGCATTTCTTTCTTTATTACTATATTTATCAATCTTTCTGATAACTCTGCAAGTCAATTCTCATATAGCTATTTATCCCATTTTTCATCAAATCTACACTTTAGCAATGATTAATGTAATAATTCTGCAGCAGCTCTTTCTTTATATAAGTTTATTATAGCAGTATTTGGCCGCATCTATTTAAGATGTGCGCAAACGAAGTAATAGTTACGTTGCGACAATAAATAAATGAAAAAATGAATTTGAATATTATTCAGATCTGTGCATTACTATTTCATAATTCCGGCTAAAGCTTTATTTATGAGCATTTATAGTTTAGACAAAAGCGTAAAAATCGTATATTCCTAACTTCGCAAATAAAGCTTTCTATTTTTTTCAGGATTGGCATATATTCACTCAAGCGACAATTGTTGCAAATTCTTTCGTCGTCTAACTTACAAAAAGTACACACATGGAAACAGAGCAAAATATCAATTTATTAGCCTCTCAAAAATCTGCTCATTCAACACAATAATATAACAAATAAATATTATGTAAAATTATCTGTTTTAATTTTATGACAATCCAGGGCTATAACGTGATAACGTTTAGATACGATATGTATTTTACTTGAATTTCAAAAGACTACTGTTGCTTTGCAAATATTCAAAAGCGATAGCGATATTTTTTTCGTTTCTGTATTTAGGAAAGGTAGCGTTTTCGTCCTTTGGAATTGTTATAAATTCACGCATACAAAAATTCATATCGATTTCTTTCCAATCATTTTATAATCTATCGGAGTTTTGAATGTCAGAATAACTATTAAAGTCGTAACAAGTTGCATTTATCATTTGTATCACGCAGTTTATACGCTTGCCAAAATATAATATCCGCCCAAACAATATTATTGTATGCAAAACAATATGGCGCAAATGTTAGATCTCACTACAATCAGCAGTCCTGCCGTTTGTTGTCAATCGTATCAAACTTCGACTTTATTATGCGTTTTCTTCAAATACACAAATCCTTCATCAACAGATATATGTCATATCATTATTCGCTTTTTGTAACAACATAGAACAAATTATAGATAGCTAATTAATGCCAATTGCACTATGCATTTGCTAAAATACATTCAGAAAATAAGATGCTACATCTAATAAAAAATTTTTCACTTTTTGAATTCTTTTATAAAATTAAAACTGCCTTGTCAAGGCAGTAAGTAGTTTGCCAATACTTAAATTTAAATAAAGCTAAGTTTGGTTTATTGTAGGCAGAAAGTCTTGTATCGTGAAGATTACATTAGAATTTCTTGCCTTCGTAGCAAGGTTTAGATTCGGTTTGCCTTGCAATGAAGAAAGCGCAAATTTCATATTGCTTACAAGTTTCTTCATATAAGCGCCAAAAGTATTCATGCTCGTTGCCTTGAAAATACTGCAACTGCGTCTTGCTTCAGTTTGTTTGAAGCAGCTTCAAATAAACCATCCAAAACTAAAATCACAATAATTGCATTTTTCGCCCTAAATATGCGCCACTACCAATGTTTCTTTTTGCCAAATAATTTGAAATGTTTGCTTCATTTGTCTAAGAAGATGAAAAATCTATATATTCCTTTTAATAACTACAAATAAATACTATTGTAATGCGCTATCTGTGCTTCTTCGGATATACTACATCATTTATGCACATTATAACAGATACTAACATATGTCCAATTACTTTTATTTTTATCTTTCAATACCTTCCATAAAAATTGTTAAAACAAACTACAAATAGTTGCCAAGCGTCTGGCATAGCTATTACGATTATCGTATGCAGTTTCTCCAAAGGCGCTCTAAAATATATCTCTCTATCATTCTGAGTCTCTTTACCAATCAGACAATAAAAAGCCCAAGAATAATCGGATCCCCACAAGTTTATTTCGCTCAAAGCTTCGTTAAATTCTTTTCCTATATCTAGATTATCATTACAACTAGTTGCATTTTCCAGATCATCAGAATATTCTTCAATTCACTAGAGAAGTTTAGCTTCTTTTAACTTTTGATCGGAACTTAAGCCATCAAGAGCAACGATACAAGAATTTGGTTGAGGTTGCGTCAGAGTTTCGAAATGATCTATCCTGTCGGCTGATTCCTCTATTGTTAAATCCCATATGTCTAGCGTATATCTAGGCTCAAAACATCCGCTTCCCACTTGTTAAATCATCTATGTTTAGCGGATTATTAAGCGCATAAAAATATGTAAGTGGGGGCATTTTGCGGTTTATGTACCAATAAAATTCTTCAAAGCTTCCTCAAATTCACATGCCATTTCAAAATTTTTATCATTTTCGTGGGCAGGCACTTAACAGGAGTGTGATACGATCCTATACTGAGGAAATGTAATAAACCTTGCGCAGCTTGATGTTTTGAAAAGATATTTTTGCTAGAATATAAACTATGAAAGTTAATATGGGCAATAAGCCAAGCTAAGATTGTTAAAAGGGCTCTTAAATGGATTAAAACGATTATTTGTATAAAAGAGTTCTCTGTTAACTTTAAGAGGTTCATTTGGCAACAGGCTCACAAAATTACAGCCCGCTTGCTCATCTTTTATATCTTTTTTAAGTGCGTTATTTATAAAAAACTCTCTGTTATCGAGAAAACACTTGTTCAGCTCATCTGCATTTAAGCTCAAAGCATGTGAAGAACCAGAAATTTCTTTAGATGAAAAAATCAAATTTATACTTGCCAATACAGCAAAACTCTTTGTAGATACTATCATATTTTTCATGAGTAGTTCTCAAATTCTGAATTTAGCTCAGCTGGTATGCATTCATGATCCTTTTCTGCCTCTATCATTATTCCAACCAAAATTGTCAACAAAATTCCAAACCCAATTGTCAACAAACACAGCGCTGCGCCTAACAAAAACTTTTTCATGATAATAGGTTCCTATAAATCAAAAATTAAACAACCGTAGAAATATAACGCATACCTTCAGCAATAAACAACAAATGTCTGAACAAATACTTAAAGTTTTGTGTATATTCTGTATCAATTGATGTGTTGAGAATTTTTTGGTACTCTTAATAAGGAGTAGTTTTGCGGTTATGAGGCTTAGATGGGTTTTGATTCGAGGTTAGACCAGTTCAAGAAGAAGATGGCTTTGTCGTTAGAAACTTTCGCCAAAGATTTGTCTGGAATTCGGGCAGGAAGAGCGTCTGTGGCGCTTTTGGAACCAATTAAGGTTGAGGCGTATGGCGGGCTTATGCCGTTGAATCAAGTGGGCACTGTATCGGCTGTTGACGCGAGGATGCTGTCTGTGAACGTTTGGGAAAAGGGCCTGGTCAAGTCTGTCGAAAAGGCGATCCGGGACTGCGGGGCTAATTTGAATCCTGTTATCGATGGCCAGACGATCAGAGTTCCGATCCCTCCTTTGTCTGAGGAGCGAAGGAAGGAATTGTCGAAATTAGCGGCGAAATACGCCGAAGACACGAAAATCGCTTTTAGGAATATTCGAAGAGATGCGATGGAATTCGTCAAGCAATTGGAAAAGGACAGCGAAATAGGCGAAGACGAGATGAAGAAGTTGTCGGCCGCAATTCAAGAGATGACTGATGACTTTTCGAAGCAGGCTGAGACGGCTTTGCTGGCTAAACAAAAAGATATTACGCAGGTTTAAAGCTCTTTTATGAGGCTTTTGTTTCACTATCCTTTATGTGGATTTTCTAGGATTATTCGTTTTATTTTGGCTGAAAAGCGCCTGGATTTTGAGTTGAAATACGAGGCTCCATGGGCGCAATCTGAAGAGCTTTTTAATATGAATATAATGGGAACGCTGCCGGTTTTTGTTGATATAAGTGGTGCTAGCGTATTTGGAACTTCGGCGATTAGGGAGTATTTGGAGGAGGTTTATCCGGAAATAAATCTTATCGGGAGCGATTTTGCTGAGCGAATGGAGGCTCGGAAACTGGCCGATTGCTTCGATTTTATTTTCTATAATGATGTGTACAGGCCTATAATTTTCGAGAAAATTACGAAGAGATTCACCAAAAATATAGACAGAACGCCAGATCCAGCGGCTATCAGGGCTACGATTCCAAAGCTTTCGCTTCATCTTGAATATATGACTTGGCTGATCGATAGGCGGAATTGGCTCGCTGGCAAGAATTTTTCAATTGCGGATATATATGCGGCGGCGTTCATTTCTGTTTTGGATTACCTTGGCGTCATTTCTTGGAATAAATATGAGGCGGTCAAAATGTGGTATGCTAAAATAAAATCAAGGCCTTCTTTTCGCAATATTCTCTTGGATAATTTGCCTCAAATTCCTCCATCAGAGCAATATTCGAACTTGGATTTTTAGGAGCGAGCGTTATGTTTAATTTGGTTTTGATTTCAGATGAAGAGAAAATTTTTGATGGAAAAGCCTCGGAAGTCAATGTTTTGACTGAGGAAGGACCTGTCACTATTTTGTCACAGCATGAGCCTTATATGACGAAGATCGAGAAACGCGTTAGTATAAAAAAAGAAAATGAAAATATAGAAGAATTTGATATAGTCGATGGCTTTTTATATACAAATGGTGAGTTATGCTATATTGTTGTCGATCGGTAAGCTGATTTTAGTTGACTAAATAAGTTCAAATGATATAATATCAGAAGTAGGGGCCTTTAGTTCAGTTGGTCAGAACCCTCCGCTCATAACGGAGTTGTCGTAGGTTCGAGTCCTACAGGGCCCACCAAGTTTCTTTGGAGAGCTAGCGGTTAGTTTTTTTAAACTGATTAGGCTGTCGTTCCATTGAGATTTTTCGCAACATAAATAATTTTTTAGAAGGAGTTAATGCCATGTTAGATAATTTTGCTTTAGACAACAGAATCAGAGTTTTGGAAGACGAAACAGTTTTGACGGTTTCTGAGCTATCTTCCGCAATAAAAATCAATGTAGAACAAAAATTTCTCTCGGTGAAATTGCGAGGCGAGATTTCTGGCGTTAAAACGCACGTTTCAGGCCACACGTATCTGTCTTTAAAAGATGAGGATTCCGTTATAAACGCGATCTGCTGGAAAGGAAAAAAACTGCAATTTCCGTTGGAAGACGGTCTGGAAGTCATTGTGAAAGGCAGGGTCACGGTTTATCCGGCTCGTTCTCTATATCAATTCATCATCGAAGAGCTCAGTTTGGCTGGCGAGGGCGCGCTCTTGAAA
The DNA here is from genome assembly GCA_025998575.1 of Alphaproteobacteria bacterium. Lineage (GTDB taxonomy): Bacteria > Pseudomonadota > Alphaproteobacteria > RUG11792 > RUG11792 > BNWD01. The sequence continues at coordinate 9,195 of BNWD01000024.1, forward strand.
TTGCTCAACGAGAGAAAAAAACTGTTTTCTTCTCTTGGCTATTTCGCCAAAAAACGTCTGCTTCCCAAATATCCAAGAGTTATTGGCATTATAACCTCAAAGACAGGAGCTGTTCTCCAAGACATGAGGCACAGGCTGGAAGACAGGTATCCGTTTTGTGACGTCTATGTTTGGGCAGTCAATGTCCAGGGCAATTTGGCTGCTGAGCAAGTCGCAAAAGCCATTCGCGGGTTCAATTTCATGACTGAGAAAAAACCCGATATTTTGATCATAGCACGTGGCGGGGGCAGTATCGAAGATCTGTGGCCATTCAACGAGGACGTTGTTGTCAAGGCTACATTCGATAGCGAGATTCCGACAATTTCTGCTATCGGTCACGAAACTGACTTCACGCTCATAGACTACGCCGCCGATTTGAGAGCTCCTACTCCGACCGCTGCGATTGAGCTTTCAACTCCTGTCCTTTCCGAGATTGCTATTCAACTCGAAGAATTCTCTCTCAGAATGAAGCAATCGACAATGAGATATCTGAAAGAGCTTTCTCAGCGTCTTCTGATTGCGAAGAAGAGTTTCTCTTCGTCTCAATTTGCCATCATGAATCTTGCGCAACGCTTTGACGACAAAATCGAGAAATTTTCCGTCGCATTCGATTCATATATGCAAAGGCTTCAGTTAAAGTTGCAATCGAAAAAACTGATCAGTTTGAAAAGCTATATTCAACTGAAAACTCAACAATACATCTCTAAACAAAGCGTCTTCGACAAAATAGCCGGCAATTTTTCAGCGCGCTATAAAGACAAGCTCGAAACTCTAAGCAACAGACTTGAACAAGGATCATACAAAAAAATCCTAGAAAAGGGATTCTGCTTTATAACAGGAAAAACAGGAAATTCTGTCAAAACTGTTTCTGAGTTTGAAGCAGAAAAAGACGTAGGATTAGTTGTGCATTTCCAAGATGGAACAGCCCATGTTTGATTCGCTATGGACTATAATTAGCTGTCCTTTCATAAACCATCATAGGTTGATCTGCGCTCTTTTTGATTTCAAATCTCGCATTTTTAAGAATTTTTTCACTAATAGGCGCCCCTAAGTTCGAAAATAAAAACATATAAAGCATTAACAATAATCTCTTCATAATAATCGCCTCCATTCCAACACAAAACATAGTGCTCATAAATATATGCTATCAATAATATTTCGTTTTGTCAAGGATTATTTTAAACAGTTATTATTCATTGATATAAAGCTGTTTCGAGATTTGTTTTATTGCGTCGCTCCACATATCCAAAAGCTTGGTTTCTGGGGCTTTGCCAATAGGCCTTTTATAATTCTTGATTGAATCTATAGCAAATTCAACTACCTCATTTTCAGTTGTCAGTTTCTTACAATTTTCCTTAAAATACGAATAAATTTCATTAAAATTTTCTATATATTGGCCTGTTGCAGTGTTGCAAAAAAACTTCAACGGCTCAATAAAATTGTGCCCTCCAATTCCATCGATCAAGCTTCCGCAAACAAGAACAGTGTCTATCGTCGCAAAAAATTCGCCAAGACAGCCAATTTTATCCAAAATATAAATATCGCAACTCAATTCAGTATCGGAAATTTCTTCAGTATAAAGCTTCACACTAAGCCCATTTTCTTCGCATAATTTCTTAACTTCGTGCCTTCTACCTGGATGCCGAATAGCAATTATTGTCGTAAAATTTTCAATAAATTTTCCGATATTTTTATGAATATTTATTATAATTTCTTCTTCTCCTTTATGCGTGCTAACAGCCATCCAAACGTTTTTATTTGCTATTTTTTTTCTTAAAATTTTAGCTTTATTTTCGTCAACTGGCAGCGGCGAAGATATCACTTTCAAGTTGGGAAGAACGATAGTATTTTTCGCGCCAAACTCACTAGCAAATCTGGCAAGATTATCAGATGGAGTAAAAACGCTAGTGAAGAATTTGAATGGACATATATTGAAAAATTTCTTAAAAATCTTCATTCTTTTCCTGGTTTTATTTGAAATCCGCAAATTTAACAAATAAATTGGAGTGTTTTTTTCCTGCAAATAAAATAAAACATTTGGCCAAATTTCAGATTCGACAAAGC
>BNWD01000025.1 GCA_025998575.1 Alphaproteobacteria bacterium
TTCCACAAAATATCTATTAATTCATAATTTCCTCCCCAACAAAGGAAAACTTTAAATAATTCTCTTGCTGTTCTGCTTTTTATTATTTTAGTGAAGTTATTGATAGATACTTTTATCTCGTTGTTCTCGATTATAACAGTTCACTATCACTACGCCAAGCTACAGTGTTTTCCGCTACGCTATGGTGAACAAGAATAAAGTGATTTTAAATTTATTTGTAATTCAAAGGTGGAAATGAAATGACCGCGAGCTATAGCAAGTAAAATACGTTTTACAAACTTTAGGTTTACTATTTCTCAAATTTTGAGAGCAAAAAAAAGCTCAAAGAAATATTTTAAAGATAAATAAATTGCGAATTTGTTTTCCGTTGTGAAATGCTATTCGCGTAGATTATATTAGCGATTTCGTATGAATATGCATCATGCCTAACTATGGTTTACTTAAATATAATTTATCAAAAATTATTACTCGATATTATTATATGAATAATTATACTTAACTGAAATCGTGAATATTGATTAACAAAATTTATTATTATAAGAAAATGCAGATATAGAGCACTTTATGTATACGCTATCAGCTAAAAAAATAGGCTGGTGATTCTTTGTTTTATCGAATAACATATGCTATTATACAAAATGTATTTTTATCAAAAATATTTCGAACTGTAAATTGTTTCAAAGAAAATTTTATATATTCACTATAGAATCAAGAAATTTTTACTTCATGGCAGCTCTTGACAAGATTTGCATGAAAGCAGTGCAAAAATGAAGCATTATTAGGAATAAGAAATTTTGTTTTTTGGCTTATCGTCAGCAAACATTATTTTTAAAAACCTAGAAAGATTTTTTACTTAAGTATTTTACACCATCAATTTTTATGAAAATAAAAAAAATATTTGGAAGAAGATTTATAAATGATTATATGCGCTATAGATTTAATGAGTAATTTATATCATCACATATTGTTTCTGCATTAAAATACTTAACTTTGCTCAGCAACATTTTCATGTGAATAACTGTTTTGTTTCGCACAGTCCAAGTTCAATCTTTATTCTAAAATTGCAATTTTATAGTACCTTAGACGTTCTTGTTTAAGCCTTATCCAAACCAATTATCAACTCTCGTAACAAATTAAACTGGGGTATTCCAAAAAATCCAAAATATTTACTACTGTAGGATGTAGGACTTAAAATTAAACCTCAATAATCGTTAATTTTCACAAAGCTAGCTGTTATTTGAGGAGTGGAGTATAATACATTTAAGTTGTCTTCTCAAAGTTGGAATGTGAATGAAGCTAGAATCCGCGAGGACTTGTTTGTTTATTTCTTCTCTCTTTTTGGCTTTCGTTTGCCTAGTTTGCGCATTTTTGTTCGATATTTTGAAAAATGCATTTTTATATAACATTCAAATAAATTCCGTAATAATACTCGCTATGGTAACAGGTATATTTTTTGTCTATAGACGAGTATATTTGTTCGCAAAAGAATATGCATTTTTACTGAAATTTGATGAATTGCCTGCAAAAGAAGCGCGAAAAATGAAATTGATAAAACCGGTAGCATTATATATATCGAAAACGAACAAGTTGGTTTCTCAAGCGAAGTTGCAGACCATTATGGCAAGCGTAGAAAAACGACTCGACGATTGTTGCGCGTTCCAAAAATACATCTCGAGCATTTTGATTTTTCTCGGCCTATTGGGAACGTTCTGGGGATTATCGCACACAATAGGCAACGTCGCCAACATCATCGATAATCTTGGCATAGCGCAATCTGATGCTGCTGATGCATTTTTGAAATTAAAAGACAGTTTGAAAATTCCGCTCGCTGGCATGGGAATCGCGTTTGGCTGCTCGCTGTTCGGCTTGTCGGCTTCGCTAGTTCTTGGATTTTTGCTCTCCATCCAACGCAAAGCAGCTGACGATTTTTTAGACAAAATTGAGGAATGGCTGACCAAACATACGGTAAATTTCGAGGCGATTGATAGCCAACCGGAATTTCACGGCCAGGTTTTTTCGATGGCTTTGCTGGAAAAAACAATCGAAACGGTCTATGTTTTTCAAAATCAATTGAACGATTTGGATGGAAATCGCATCAGTTTGCTCAATATGCAAAAGGAAATCTCAACAAGGATTGCGAAGCTTTCCGAGGCTTTGATCGTCAATCAAGACGTTGTCAAGACTCTTGGCAAAAATCAACTGGAGCTGCAGGCAATTAGCTTATCGATTGCGCAGAAAATGACTGACGGCATCTGGAAGGAAATGCTTGACAAATTGAATTCCATCGACTCGACGTTAATGACAATTATCCAAGATTCTACATCCAACAACGAACGCATAATCGAGGCACTCGGCAAAGACATTAGACTCATCTCAAAAACATTGTCATCACTCATAAGATAGTTATATTTTTCAATTTACTGATATCAATTTTCTTTTTGATTTTGGGCCTTTTTTTATTGAGATTTTTGATTTTGGAATTTTGAGTTCGTTTGCTGGCAAATATGTTGATTTCCAACACTTTCACAAAAATATTTATTTGTCAATACGATCTCTAAACTCAATCTGAACGTTAACATTTCCGAAAACACTTTGTTATTTCGCTTGAGATAGTGAGTATATCGGCTGTTCTTTCAGCTGAGGATTTCCATTTTTTCGTGATGACGATTTTGTGATCTGATGTGATTTTTACAGGCCAAATGGCTATGTTAGTGTTGAAAAACTCGACCAGAACTTTCGGATTCGGGCAGATGTTGTCGAAAAAACTAAATGAAAACCCTTTTGGCCCAACGTCTAGTTTTTCTATATTTGAGCTCTGGCAGTTGATTTTTATTTTTATAATAGAAAGCAAGTTTATAGTTTCGTGTGGAATTTTCCCAAATCTATCGGCTAACTCAAACTCCATTTTCTCAGCGTCAGCAATGGTTTCAAGGTCTCCGATTCGTCTGTAAATAGACAATCGAAGGTTGGAATCGTCAATATAAGTCTCTGGAATATAGATAGGAACTCCGAGATTTATCTGCGAAGATTTGCGCTCTTCATCGGATATCTTGCCGGATTTTGCCATCAAAATAGCCTCCTGGAGCATGGTCTGATAGAGCTCGATTCCGACTTCTTTTATATATCCGGCTTGCTCTTCCCCGAGCAAATTGCCTGCACCACGAACATCTAAATCATGGCTCGATAGTGTGAATCCAGAGCCTAGATTGCACAAGCTTTGCAGGATTTCTATCCTCTTTTTCGAGTTTTCGCTGAGCAATTTTGTTTTGGATAATAAGAAGTATGCATAGGCCTGTTTGTTCGCGCGTCCGACTCGGCCCTTGAGCTGATAGAGCTGAGCGAGTCCAAATAAATCACATCTGTGGATTATAATAGTGTTGGCGTTTGAAATGTCTATTCCGGAGTCTACTATGTTTGTTGCTACCAAGATTTTCACTTTATTTTCGCAAAACTTTTGCAAAATCTCCTCCAGATTTTTGCTCTGTCCGTGCGCTTTTTCAATCGAAATTTTCGGAAATAATGATGAGGCGACGCCGTATATTTCATCAAGATATTCGACTCTCGGTGTTATAAAAAACACCTGACCTCCAGTTTTTATTTCGTTTTCTATCGCTTTTTCTATAGTTTCATTTTCAAATTCGCAGACAATAGCTCTGACTGGTCTGCGCTCGAGAGGAGGTGTGGCAAGCAGGCTGAGATCCTTGATTCCAGACATAGCGAGCTGTAGAGTCCTGGGGATAGGAGTGGCGCTCAGTGTCATGAAATGCGCATCTGCCCGGACGGTTTTTAGAAACTCCTTCTGCTTGACTCCGAAATGCTGTTCCTCGTCGATTATTATCAAGCCAAGGTTTTTGAATTTGATTTTTGAAGACAAAACGGAATGAGTAGCAATGATTATTTTTGCCTCTCCTGTTTCTATTGCGCTTATATTTTCTTTTAATCGCGTTCTCGAAACAAACCTGGAAAGCTGACAGATTTTTATATTATATTTTTCAAATCTTTTGACAAAATTCTTGAAATGCTGAGCTACCAAAATAGTCGTTGGAGCAAGTAAAACAACTTGTTTTTCAGCAAAAGCCGCAATAAACGCGCCTCTTATTGCAACCTCCGTTTTGCCAAAACCGACGTCTCCGCAAACGAGCCTGTCCATTGGGATATCGCTTCTGAGATCAGCGAGAACATCATCAATAGCGGATTGCTGATCCTCGGTTTCGATGTGACCAAATCCTTTGCAAAACTCGTCATATTCTGCTGGAATATCAAGTGGATCGAGCTTATATAGCTTCCGTTTGGCTGCCAACTGCAAAAGCCCAGAGGCTATGATGATGAGCTTTTTGCGCACATCTCCCTTCCTCTTGCTCCATCCGTTGCCTTTTAAAACATCAACAATAACTGAGCTTTCGGCGTCTCCATATCTCGAGATAAGAGAAATATTTTCAACAGGAACGTATAACTTGTCGTTGTTCTTGTATAATAGGACGAGGAAATCGTGTGAAATTCCGGAAACTGTTATATTTTTCAAGCCATCGAAAACTGCTATACCATGCCGCTCATGAACAACATAATCGCCAACAGATAATCTTAAATATTGCTTAAAAATATCCTTGCTTTTCTTCTTTCCAGAAGATTTCAAAATCTCTCCAAACAGTTCCTTTTCTGTATAGACAGTTATTTTGTCTGAAATAAATCCATCGTTTAGCGGAGAGATTATTAGATTAATATTGCTGCTTGTCTCTTCATAAAAACTTTCTATTTGTTGAAAACTGATTCCGGAAAGAATATCTTTCATAATATAAAGCGCTCCGTTTGAGCTCACAGAGAAAATAGTTTTATTGTTAACACTATTTAATAATTCAGCTTTTTCTGATTCGATTCTTATGTTGTAGTTCTTATCTTTGAGTTTAAACTTATCATTATTTGCAAACGGATTCAGTTCTATGAAATCGAAGTTTTGACATATGTCTGAAATTGAATCTGAGAATAGGTTATCGTTTGCCCTGATCTTCGTTTCAAAAAGTATTCGGTTCAATTTTGAGCTTTCAAAATCTAAAATAAATTTAGTCTTTTTATCAAAATATTCTAAAATACTGACTGTTTTCTTATGAAAATATGGTAAAAACCACTCTATTCCGTTGAAGAAATATCCATTTTCTATTGCGTCAATTTGATACTTATTTCTTATTTTAGTTCTAAAAAATTCAACAGATTCTTTATTCAAGATAATTTCCGAGCATTTTGTCAGGCAAGTATTATAGATGCTATTTTCTGAAATCTGAGTTTGAGGACTGAATTCGCGCAGAGCGTCTATTTTATTGCCCAAAAAATCGATTCTAATTGGCCTGTCAGAAAGCGGAGGAAAAACGTCGACAATTCCTCCTCTTATGGAAAATTGTCCATGTTCCAAGACTATTTCAGATCTCGTGTAGCCGAACTCCATCAATATATTTTTGATATTAGAAATCTGCAAATCGTCACCAACAGATATATTTTCGCATTTCAAGAAATAGTCTTTATGTGGGACTTTATAATTTATAGATTCAATTGTCGTGACAATAATCTTTCTTTTTTTCGAAAACAAAATTTCAGATAGTGCCTTGGCTCGGCGAGCAAAAACACCAGTGTTGCAGAGACTATTCTCGTAAATTTCAGAATTAAAAAAGTTTAAGTTAATTATATCTGTGTCAGTAACAGTTTTTCTTAAAATGGAAGCTAAGTATTCAGCGTTTTTTTCTGATGTCACGAAAACGAAATCTTCGCTGAAATCATACAATAAAAAAGGAACCCAATCTATTTGGATTCCTAAAAAATTATTAAAATTCATTCTTTATTTTTTTTCGATTTTTTCAGGATTCTTCTCTAATTTTTCTTCTTTTTTCTCTATTTTATCGACCTTCTTTTCTGCTTTATCACTATCCTCTTTTTTTTCATTCTTATTTTCCTCGTTTTTTGGCTCTGAAAAATCGATTACTGTCGCAACGAACATAACAGATTTGTTCCGCATGAGAACAAATGGAATCTGTCTTTTTGAAAGTTCTTTATCATTTTTTATGTCGTTTATAATCTTTTTCAACTGAGTGATATTAGTTATTTTCTGATTGTTGACGCTGATTATTCCGTCTCCTGGTTCGAAAATTGGGCCGAAGAACGAATTCTCCTTCGTATCGTCAACTTTTATCACAACGACATTAACATCGTCTCCATATTGCTCTTTAGCATATGGAGGGCAATCCGAAACAGTTATACCAAGCGCATCGATATCAACCTCAGTTTCCTTGCCCTTTGAAGAGAGTTTCTCGGAATCTTTATTTTCAAGAGTTCCATCTTCCATTGCCTTTTCGAAATCGCCAACTTGAACCGTCAAATTGACAGATCCCCATTTTCCATTTGTGTTTCTCCAGACGATCATTTCGACCTTGCTTCCGATTTTTGCCATGCTGACAAGAGACGTCAAAGAACTGCTTTCGGACACATGTTTCCCATCAAATTTAATCACTATATCAGCGACCTTGAGCCCAGACTTTTCCGCAGGGCTTCCAGGAATAATATCAGCAATAAAAGCTCCATAGACCTTTGACGAATCAAGTGTTTTGTCGATAAGCCCAACGCTTTCAGCTTGCTTAGCCTTGACTGCTTGAACTGTCGCTCCAAGCCATCCTCTGAACGTCCTTTTGAACTCGATCAACTGCTCGACAGTAGGCTTCGCAATGTTCGACGGAATGGCAAACCCGATTCCAACGTTTCCGCCGTTATTTGTGTAAATAGCGTTGTTAATTCCAATGACTTTGCTATCCGTGTTCAACAAACAGCCACCTGAATTACCAATATTAATCTGCGCGCTATGCTGAATATATGATTGAACTAAATTAAGCGAGCTTCCAGGGAGATAATTGCAGTGCGCAGAGACAATTCCGCATGTTGCAGAGCATCCGATTCCAAGAGGATTTCCTATGGCTAAAACCCAAGCCCCAACATCCAATTGCTCGGAAGCGCCCCATTCCATAGCCCTGAGGCTTCTTATCTGCATCTCATCAAGCTGCTTCAAATTAAATGTCAAAACGGCAATATCAGTTCTCTTGTCCGTCGCATGAATTTCAGCTTGCAGCTCAGTTTGATCATACAAATAAACTATGACTTTTTTAGCCTTTTCAACAACGTGATTATTCGTCACGACATATGCTAGATTATCTTTTATTTTGATAATAAATCCAGAGCCCAAAGCATGAGCTTTCTTCGTTTTCTTCTGCTTTTTCTTTGGAAAATCGAAAAAATCGCGAAATAACTCATCAAAAGGAAAAGCGCCGAATCCCTCAGAATTGTCGTCGTTTTCAACAAGCTGCATCGTAGCAACGTTGACAACCGAATGCTTCGCGTCCTTGACTATATCAGCAAACCCGCGCTCAAAACTAATTGAGCCGCCACTATGCCGAGCACTATCTCTTTCGTAATCCCTTCGATTCTCGCGCTCTCTCGACTCATATGGGTCACGCTCATAAGACCTCTCCCTGCGCTCTTGAAACATGTTTCTGGAAATTTTTTCGGCATGATTGAAATATAGCCAAACCGGTATAAGATCAGATCTAAGCGCTTCCCAAACTAAAATAACACAGACTAAAAGCCCAGCTCCAAAAATAACTCTAAAAAATTTCATCAAGCCTCACAACTATCTCAAGCAAACAATATCGCAACCAATACTAATATATTAAATTATCCAGCATCTTTCCACAAAATCAAACTGAATCGCAATTGAAAAAGATGTAAATTTTTATAAAAGAATTTTACTTTATTCTGATATTAAATGAATCATTTTGTATTGCAAGATCGTTCAAACTATTGGATATCTCAGAAATACTGCTATAATAATGTTATACTGTTTGGTACTTTCGATAGGGTTATGAGTTTTGCTGTGAAAGGAGCGAAAGATCTGAATTTTCTGGCTTTGGTGGCTATTGTTATCGGCAGCCAGATTGGCTCTAGCACGTTCATCACGCCTGCTACGCTTGCTCCATTTGGTTGCGTGGGCCTTCTTGGCTGGCTAGTTTCTGTTGCTGGCGCCATATCTCTTGCGTTAGTTTTCTCTGATTTATCTTCGCATTTGCCAAAAAATGGCGGGCCGCACGTTTATGTCGCGGCTGCATTTGGTCGAATGCAGGATTCTTCACTGCTTGGGTTTATTGGCTCATATCGTGGGCAAGCAATTCGCTTTTGCTAGTCACGATTATGCTCAATTTGAGAACGATAACTGGGCCGCTGTCTTCTGTGTCTATAATATTAATAGAATGCGGCATTTTGCTAGCAGTCACGCTCGCAAACATAGTTGGAGTCAAATTTTCTGGCAAACTGGAAACTGTTCTAGCTGCCATAAAGATAGTGCCATTGCTGATTTTACCGATCATTTTTTTCATGTTTTTCGATCCATCGCATTTCAAATTTTCATCTGCAGTTTTCAACGGAGATGCTATTTTATCGATTTCACAAACTGCATTGTTAACTTTTTGGGGCTTCATTGGCCTAGAGAGCGCAACAACTCCAGCCGAAAGAGTAAGCGATCCAAAAAAGACTATCCCGCGCGCTATAATCATTGGAACTGCTTGCGTTGCGTTCGTATATATCATTAACACAGTCTCAATAATTGGTGTTGTTGGATTTAGTTCATTAGCAAACTCAAGCGCTCCATACGCTGTTGTTATCGAGAAAATTTTCGGTAATTTTAGCGCTATTGGCATCTCAATCATGGCCATTATCGTTTGCGTAGGAACCTTGAATGCTTGGACGTTGACAGGCAGCCAAATCGCTTATGGTGCATATAATGACGGCCTGTTCCCGAGACTTTTCGGCAAAACTAACAAAGCTGGCGCTCCGATAACTGCCCTCGTTATATCCGCTGTCGGCATGCTACCATTTATGATAATCGAGCAAATGGATTGCTGGAGGCCTTTAACATAAAAGCATTGAGAAAATGTTAACGACTATGTGAATTTCTTGTGAAAAAAGTTGTTAATAAGTCTGCGGCATTCATTTAAATACAAACATCAGCTATTTGAGCTTCAGCCATTTTGCATAAGCTGTTATAATGTGCTGGTTGGTTGGAGAATGGGTTAGATGGCGTTATATGTTTTGAAATTCGGCGGTTCGTCCGTCGCGACAACTGCGAGGATCAGAAAATCAGCCGAAATTGTTGCGAACGTCAGGAATCGCGGGCATTTGGTCGCTGTCGTGACCTCGGCCATGCAGGGAGTAACCAACCAATTAATAGACGTTGCAAAGGCATTTTGCGATTCCTTTGTCAACCGTGAATATGACGCGATCATCAGTTCAGGGGAGCAGGTTGCGGCTGGGCTATTTGCACTGTGTTTGGGTTCTATCGGAATTTCGGCAAAATCTATGCTCGGATGGCAAATCCCAATTAGAACATCTGGCTTTTTCTCGCAAGGCTTCATATCATCTGTCAACAAAGACGTAATTTTAAATGAAATTTTAACGAATGGGACGACTCCTGTTATCGCTGGATTTCAAGGGATTTCAGACGAAAACGAGATAATGACGATAGGGCGCGGAGGCTCGGACGCTACGGCTTGTGCCGTTTCGTGCGCGATCGGAGCAGACGAATGCTTCATATACACTGACGTCGATGGCGTCTATACGGCCGACCCTCGAGTTGTTTTGAACTCGAAGCGTCTCACTCAGATTTCTTATGACGAAATGTTGGTTTTGGCGTCGCTCGGCGCCAAGGTTTTGCAGGATAAGTCGGTCTGCATAGCCAAGCAATGTGGCGTGAAATTGAGGGTGTTGTCGAGTTTTTCGGAAGGAGGAGAGACGATTGTGACTAACGAAACCACGTATCAAAATGACAGAAAAATTGCCGGTATAGCGCATAACACTAGCGTTTGCATTATCAATATTTCTGGAGATTTCAACGGTTCTGAGCTAACAGAAAGGCTCTATTTTAATAAAATTAATTTAGAATTTATTTCGTTTTTTAATCAAAATTAATATTTTTGGATTGCAAAAATTAAGATTTTTAATTTGAAAACAATTTTGAATAACATTCTTAACTTACCATT
>BNWD01000026.1 GCA_025998575.1 Alphaproteobacteria bacterium
ACCATTTGGCAATCAACCAGGTTTTGGTCCTAATGGACAGCAGCAGGGTCCTAATGGCAATGGTATGAATCAGCATAATGGGTATGGGCAAACTCCAATGAATCAGAATGTTCAAGGGCGTAATCAACCAGGAGCTCAATATCCAGGAAATGGAGCACAGCAACCTATGAATGGGCAACCATTTGGCAATCAACCAGGTTTTGGTCCTAATGGACAGCAGCAGGGTCCTAATGGCAATGGTATGAATCAGCATAATGGGTATGGGCAAACTCCAATGAATCAGAATGTTCAAGGGCGTAATCAACCAGGAGCTCAATATCCAGGAAATGGAGCACAGCAACCTATGAATGGGTATCAACAGCAAGACGGTTGGAACCAGCAAAATCAACAGTTAATTCCTAGCGGAGAAGAAATTACTGTTGTTGACGAAATTGGAAATCCATATGATGTTGATAAAAAAATATTTCAAAAAGTTGCGAAAAAATCTAAGAAAAAGAAGCAAGCTCAAATGCAGCAACAACTTAATAATGCTACTATGAACAACCAATTGCAACAGCCTAACAATGCTATAGGCCAGAATGAATATCATATGCAAAATGGTCCATTTTGGAATTATTAACATGAGGAATGCCTGCAATTTAGAGACTTTTTACAACATAATGAAAACGGCGCCAAGCCGTTTTCTGTTTGAATTCGCTTATTCTTCGAACAGTGAAGATATTTATGCTAGTTCTTGTGTAAATTCTGTTATAAAATAGTATTTGAGAAATCTTGCTCAATAAATGACTTGCTGATTAATTGCAAACTAATGTCGCTATTGTGGAGTGCGCGTCATATTGAGGAAATTGATTGTTGTAAAATTTATAAAAAAGTGAAACAAACACTTCTTGGAGAGAAAATTATCATTTGAAAAAGACGACATTGAATAATAATGTTGAAATTGCAGTTGAATATTGATACTCAGATCTGTTATAGTAAAATATTGCAAGTTATATCTTTGCACAAATATAAGCAATGAATTCAGATATCTAAGCTGATAATACAACTGAATTCGATTACTTTACATCAGGCAGGGATGTTGTATCTCAGTTCAAAATAATGTTGTTAATCAACGCAAAGATATGAAAATGATAAATTTGGAAATAAGAGTAAAAAGTCAATGAAAATTGCTTAACCACTTGAAAGATCCTGCATATTGTTTGATATAATCATAATGAAGCGAACTAGTGCTAAAGCGAGTTTTCCTGTGCAAAAGTCTGCATCTAAATAAAAGTTATCATTTAAAAACAACAGTATTAAAGAATGGAGTTCAATATTGCGCAAATATAGAGTGTTTCTGCTATCTATAAATAATCTATTACTAATGATTCCTGGCGGAAAAGCACTGTTAATTTTGTCAATGCTCTGCGTACACCAATCATCGAGCTCTTTTCTGATAAGTGTCCAAGTCAGTGCTTCTTTTTATGGAATGATATTCTTGCAATGTTGTTTGCAATAGATAATTCCTGAGATGACAGCGACAACTGCTGAGAGCCAGAACAGAGCTTCTCCGCATATGGCTAAAACATTGTAATCTAAAGCTTTTGATGTCATGACGAAAGATATAGCCAGCATTTGCAATGCCGTTTTCCACTTGGATAGCATTGATGTTTTGAAGTTGTTGCACTTGAATTCTGCGGCGTCTCGAACTCCTGAGATGATTACCTCGCGGCACAAAATAATAGCTCCTGGGATGACTGATGTTCGTGAAAGGAAATCGAAGCCGATTAGAAACAAGATAGTCACGGAGATTAGGACTTTATCTGCCAATGGATCCAAGAATTGCCCAAGCTTTGTTGTCTGCTTATAGATTCTGGCATAATATCCGTCGAGAAAATCTGTTATGCAGCACAAGATGAATATTACTAATGACAAGCAGGTGCCGAATTTGGAATTCACGAAAAATCCTATCGCGAAGAATGGCAAAGCTAGTATTCTTGATATAGTCAAAATATTTGGCGTGTTCATAATCATTTTCATAGCTATTCGCCGGAAAAACCAGAAAGCCACTCTAGAATACTGTTTATTGCAGACTTTTGCTAGAGTTTTGCTTCTGCGTTAGTGTTTTTGACAAAGATATACAAAAACTCCTGGCCTGGATTGTTAACTAGCTATAGACAAAGTTTTAACTCAAGAAGAAATTTCTATGTATGCACATCTCTTGTAATTGATTTTGTGCATACTTTTTATATTAGAATATTTTAATAATTTTCTTCACGACTGCAAGCGACTGTGCTTTTCGCTTAGATCTAAATAAATTTATCAAAACCGTAACTTGTTGTCGCTCCCAATTTTTAGTTGACATTCAATAAGCGGAGTGATATCATATAGATATCAGCATGGTTTTGCTGATGATTTTCAAAAAATTTAATTAAAAAAGGAGAAATAAGATGAATACGATTATTGAAAAATCGGAATTTAGAGCGTTAGATCTTGCTGTTTTGAAGTGTCATTTGAGACTAGAGAGTAATTTAGAAGACGAGTATTTGTCTAGAATTATAGATATGGCTACTGAAACTTTCGAAAATGAAACAGGTAAATCTATTCTGAAAAAGAAGTATAGATATGTTTGTAATGATTATTCTTCGAAGATATGCCTTCCTATGCAACCTGTTTTGAAGGTTTGTTCTGTAACAAATAATAGAAATACAAAAGCAGAGCCTTCTGTTGAAGTTGAATATATTGCAGGCATTTGTGATGATCCAGAGAAGGTACCTAAGGATATTCAGCTGGCTATTCTTCAGATGGCAAAGAGTATTTATGATGGCAACGATATCGCCATAAATTCTTACAAAACACTATCTATTTCGTGAAATTATTTGGAAGAAGAAAATTAATAATCCACTATTCACCACTGCCCCAAGCAAGTGTTGGATTCGTTCAGTTCTAATGAAGTCAAACTCAAGCTAAGCAAAGCTTGAGTTTGTCAAATTGGCAAGCGGCGGCCTGGTCAGCTTTATAAGCTGACCGCGGCCTTTGCGAGCCCGCAGCTGGTGCTAAGCACCAGCAAGGCCGCCCCTTGCCAATTTTTCACAAGAAATTCACAGGTTTGTTAACACTTTCTTATTGTAGTATCGCTAACATTAACCTTCTTTTTTATGTCAGGATATTCTTTAGCTATCATATATATTGTCAACAAAAATTTCTATTATGTTTTTTAGACTTGTTCTATATGGTTCTATAAACACCTTTCTTCTATATTTAGGAAGCCATACAAAATAGTACATAATCCACGACACCAAGCAACAGCGCTTTTCCCTTCGCTTTGATAAAATGGTAGCTGGCGCTTGAAAAATTTCTTCAAAAAGACGCTATAAATTTTCTCACTACGCATTCTTATTAAGAAGAAGCTTATTTTTGCTAGGTAAGTATCTGTTTGTCTTGAAGATTTCTTGTTTATATTGAAACCAGAGCAACACTGCCTTTGAATCTGACTATTCGTTGATAGGTATAATGCATTCTTACTTCGAACAAGCGTTCTCCACATTTTGGAGCGTTATTTAATTGTAAGAAAAGTTTCCACCAATGTGCATTTCTAAGAATGAGAAGGCATTGTATATTTATAATAATAACTATCATAAATATTTCGCAATAATGCGCATAAAAACGTATTGCGGTGATGTAAAATACTTATATTGGGTAAATTTTAGTTTCGTAATGATCATTACTGATATATAATGTTTTTAACGTAAAATACAATTTAGAATCGTATTGAACACTGAGCTTATAATATTTTATTAATGTAGAGCTAAATCGAACTTAGATTAATGGCAATATTCTAATAAATCTGAATTTCAATAAACTATCAATATTATCAAATTCCTTAATTCGATTAATATTCAACAGATATTATTATCGATAAAAAAATCTAGGAATTTGCATTTCGTATACATGTGTATTACATGCAATTAGTTACAAATTCTCAGAATTCTACCGGCAATTTTCCACATAATACATATATATTCAAGAGTTCATTGAGCTGAAGAAGTCGTCGTTTGATTTTGAATATTTTAGTTTCTCGATCAAGAATTCCATAGCTTCAATTGTGCCCATAGGGCTCAGAATGCGTCTAAGGATCCACATCTTCGATAGAGTTCCTTTTTCGCTCACCAGAAGTTCTTCTTTGCGGGTTCCAGAACGGTTTATATCGATTGCTGGGAAAAGACGTTTATCGGAAAGTTTCCGATCGAGTACTAGTTCTGAGTTACCGGTTCCCTTGAATTCCTCGAAAATAACGTCATCCATACGAGAACCTGTCTCGACAAGAGCAGTCGCAATAATTGTCAAAGACCCACCATCCTCAATGTTTCGAGCTGCACCAAAAAAGCGCTTCGGACGTTGAAGTGCGTTTGAATCTACCCCTCCTGTCAACACCTTTCCGGAAGAAGGAACTATCGTGTTGTAAGCGCGAGCCAGCCGTGTTATAGAGTCCAACAAAATGACCACGTCTTTTTTGTGTTCGACAAGCCGCTTCGCCTTCTCAATGACCATTTCCGTCACCTGAACATGTCTGGAAGCCGGCTCATCGAAAGTAGAGCTAACAACTTCTCCACGAACAGACCTTTGCATATCGGTTACCTCCTCAGGCCGCTCGTCAATCAAGAGTACGATCAGATAGACCTCAGGAAAACTCGCAACAATCGATTGAGCAATCGTTTGAAGCATGACGGTTTTACCAGTTCGAGGAGGAGCGACAATTAGAGCTCGCTGTCCCTTTCCGATTGGAGCGACAAGATCAATGATTCGCTGTGTCATGCCAGACATTGAATCTTTGGAATTATTTGGCAGCTCCAAAGTCAGCATTTTATTTGGGTAAAGAGGAGTTAGATTGTCGAAATTCGTTCTGCGTTTGATATTCTCCATGTCCTCAAAATTGACTTTGAGTATTTTTGAAACCGAAAAATATCGCTCACCTTCCTTCGGAGATTTGATTTGGCATTCCATTGTGTCTCCGGTTTTCAGTCCGAGCTTTTTGATAAACGCAGGCGGAACATAAACGTCATCAGGTCCAGGCAAATAATTGGATTCCTGAGAACGCAAAAAGCCAAATCCATCTTGCAAAACCTCCAAAACGCCAATGCTGAAAATCGGTATATCAGCCTCTGAAACTTTTTTTAGTATGGAAAAAACTAGATCCTGTTTTCTCATAATGTGAGGATTCTCAACGTTGTGCTCAGTTGCATATTCAAGCAATGTATGCAACGATTTATTCTTTAATTCTTGAAGATTCATTGTTCCTTTTCTCTTTAAAAATGATTTTAGACTACTCGAAAAATACTGTTGCGATGAAAGAAATCAATTGATTCTCACAACAGATCATGATATACATAGTATATGTGGTTTCGCGGAGAAAGGAAACATTTTTTTGGTGGTTTTATGAAAAAAGATATTCATCCAGATTTTCACACAATATATGTCGTCATGACAAACGGTGAAAAATTCGCTACAAGATCAACATATGGCAAGGAAGGTGACGTTATTAATCTCGATGTCGATCCTTTGACTCATCCTGCATGGACTGGTTCTGGCCAAAAATTAATCGATTCTGCAGGACAAATCGGCAAATTTGGCAAACGCTATCCTGGGCTAAAATAGTATGTCTATTTTGGAGGTCTTGAATACAGAACAAAGACAGGCAGTTCAAGCAACAGATGGAGCTGTTTTGGTGCTGGCAGGGGCAGGAACTGGCAAAACGAGGGTTTTGACATCAAGATTGGCTTATATAGTTTCTCAGCGGCTTTGCGATCCTTCTCAGATATTGGCTGTTACGTTCACAAACAAGGCCGCCAAAGAGATGGAGGGGCGTGCAATTGGTTTGCTTGAAGAAAACGGGTGTCCTGTTTTCAATCCGTCTAACCTTTGGATTGGAACGTTTCATTCTTTGGCTTTGAGAATAATTCGATCGTTTCATGAGAAATTCAAGAGATCTGCAAATTTTTCAATAATTGATAACGATGATCAATTGAGAGTTATAAAAAAAATCATGCAAAGTTCTGGAATGGACGATAAAAAACATCCTCCGAAATCTGTTGCATATTATATAAATCGCTGGAAAGACCAATGCAAATCCTTTGAGGAAGCTAAAAATTCTGTTGCGAGATTTTCTGCTGAAGAGACCGCAATTAATGTTTATCAGCAATATCGAGATATGCTGGAAGCGCTTGACGCCATAGATTTCGGCGATATATTGATGTTTTGCATCGATATTTTTAAGTACGATCAAGAAATTTTAGCCAGATATCAGGGAAAATTTAAATATATCATGGTGGACGAATATCAGGACACGAACGCCGCGCAATATATGTGGCTCAAATTATTGGCCGCTTCTCATGGAAATATTTGCTGCGTCGGTGATGACGATCAATCGATATATAGCTGGCGCGGCGCAGAAATCGAGAATATATTAAAATTCGAAAAGGATTTTAAGAACGCAAAAGTAATTTGTCTCGGGCAAAATTATAGATCAACTAAAAACATATTAAAGGTAGCGAGCGTTTTAATTTCGAACAACAATACGCGTATGAAAAAGGAATTCTGGACTGACGAATGCACTGGTTTGCCAGTTATTGTCAAAGCACTTGATAACCCAAGAGTCGAAGCGTGCTTTGTTTCAAATCTGATTGAAAATAAGCTCAGAAATGGAACTAAAGCGAACGAGATAGCGATCTTAGTCAGGGCAACATTTCAAACGAGAGCGTTTGAGGAAATATTTATAGCGGCCGGCATCAATTATAATGTCACTGGAGGACTGAAATTCTATGAAAGAAAGGAGGTTAAAGACGCAGTTGCCTATCTTAAATTGACGCATAATCCAGATGATGGAATAGCGTTTGAACGTATTGTCAATGTTCCTCGTCGCGGCATTGGAGAGGCTTCCATAAAAAAGTTCTACTCTTTAGCCATGCAACAAGGAATATCTGTGCCAACCGCAGCCAAAAATTCTTGCGAAAAATTGAGTGGTTTCTTCAACTTGCTAGATTCATGGAGAAAAGAGCTGCAGTTTTCTCAACCGTCCGATTTGATGAGAAAAATACTAGACGAATCCGGCTATATCGCAATGCTAGAATCCAGCAAATCAATAGAAGACGAAGCACGCAAAGAAACGCTGGAAGAGTTGTTAAATGCGCTGAAAGAATTCGAAAATGTATCAGATTTCTTAGATTATATCAGTTTAGTTTTGGATAATTCCATATCTTCCGATCAAGAAAGAGTAACCATTAGCACAATACACGCCGCCAAAGGGCTCGAGTATGCTACCATCTTCATTCCAGGTTTTGAAGAGGAAATTATGCCTCACAAAAAAGCGATCGAAGAAAAAGGCCAAACAGGCATAGAAGAAGAACGAAGACTTTGCTATGTCGCGTTGACAAGAGCAAAACGAGAAGCCTATATAACAATGTGCAACCGCCGCAGCCTATATGGAGCAAGCTCAATACAATATTCAGTTCCTTCAAGATTTCTATACGATCTCCCAAAAGCTTGCGTAAAAATAATATAATTTGAAAAATTCTAAAACTCCTCCCATTATAATAATATGCCACAAATCTTTCTCTTCATCAACATAATATTTGCGAATCTTATCATAAAATTATGGAAAGATGATAAATGGTGAAAAATTTATGTTTTTGAAAATATTAAATTACAAGAGGATTGCATTAATAAATTTTACGCTTGTAATAAAATTAGAGGTTGAAATATTTGCATTTGCAATCTTCTGTTTTCTTTAAATTTTTGGAAAATGCCATATATTTTATCAAAGCTTAACTGCGCTTTCTATTCTATATAATGTCGTTTATTCTGTCTGAATTGTACGTTTTATAGGTAACAAACTTGATATTCATATGAAATAACCTTCATTCGATGGGCTTGGAATCGTGTGTTTGTACCACTGGTAACGTTCACGCAAACTACATTCTTGCATTTTGTCTTATTTTCTGGATAGACAACCTGTTACTGATAGATATAGAAAAATGTTTGAAGATATTTGAGAGAGGAGTTGGTATGTGTAAGTATTGCAAGAGCAACAGTTTAGTGGATAATAAAATGTATACAAAAAAGTGAATTTTAGAGAATATCCTGATAGAAAAAGAAGGTTTTATCGTAACTGGTCGATAGTCACTAGGAGTGGACAACTAATTGATATTTCTAGTGATGAAAATTCTGCGTGTCAGCAACGTTTGGCAACAGGATTAACTTTGTATGCGAAAGATGTACGTAAAGGAAGTTTAGAGTGAAGAGCTTGTTTGGCTATATATGATTTGAATACAGTTGGTCTATTTGGTATTATGACGAATTTTGAATTGCTTGTGAAATGCATTTCTAAAAATTTCACCAATGCAAATTTACTGTTGGGCCTTGTTCACGACAACTCTATCGAGGAATACGCAAATAAAGCTCATATACAAATGGCTTGGGAGGGCATATGTTTCAGCCAAGGCTGCTATTTGTTTGCTACAGAATCAAATATCTGCTATATAGTCAAACAACGCCAACAAATCCTGCTAAGATTGTTATTAAAGAAAATGATTGGTACACTGCTATTCAATTGATTTATAACAATTTTGATAAAATTCTAAGTCTTAAAAATATATTTGAGCAAATAATGTATGCTAAAGCACTTTTCAAGCAATTAACAAATCAATTTCGTATAACAGCCTTCTTTGAGCCTGACCTGAGTAATAAATTAAATAGCCTCATTAACGTAATTCTTTGTAAAGATTCAAAAAATGAGAGAACTAATTTACTATATGTTTGCATGTTAAATCTAGGAATTGGCAATCGTGATGTTAATAAGCTACTGAATTGTTCAAACCGCATGGGCACGAGCAGTATGAAATAGCAAGACATGCGTTTGACATTGATCCGAGTCTTATGCTGAAGTTTAGAAAAAATAATTCGTAACATATAAATCACTCTGCAGCCTGCGGCAGGGGATAATCAACTATTTACGGGGACTATTAAGCTTATCGCCAAGCAATTTAACGTAAAGTTCTAGCATTCTTTTTTCAATCTAATATCTTAGCACTGATTTGTAAGACTATACTAAGCCTGCTTCAGATTTGGTAACTATTTTACAAACTTAGAAATTATTTTACTGTACGAGTAATTTGTATCAGTATATATAGTTTTTATATTCATATGAGACATCTTGTTTTGCAGCCTTTTCAACGAATTGTTGTCTCCGAGACTAATTCAAATTTACTAAACAGAGCCTGTTACAGTGGATAGTCAACAAGTTACGGTTTTGATAAAGCTTACACCATAGTTGGAGCGAGAAATACTGTAGCTTGGCGTCAGTGATTGCGAGATATTATAAGCCATGGCAACTAGATAAACGTCACTATCCATACCTTGGAGACTCAAAGAAATGCTCATCATGTTATTACATATAGAAAAAATGTGTTTACAGAGCAATATATAACAAGTTGGTCATATAAATATGATAGTAAGAAATATATCAATTAGAGAGTGCCAAAGTATAAAAAGAATAATAATGTTACCGACACTATAATAACAAAGTATAAATTCAATTACAAGATATGGATAAATATGAACAAACTTCTTCTGAATCTCTTCTTGATTTAAAACTCTGGCAATTATACATGAGAGATTTATCATGACCGTATCTAGTTGCCGATCCAGGATAGAAATAT
>BNWD01000027.1 GCA_025998575.1 Alphaproteobacteria bacterium
AATTTTTATTTATAGGAGCTTTTATATGAAAAAGTTTTATTAAGCGCGACAGTGGTTTTGTTGACCATTGCTAGTGTGCATCAAGTGTTATTTGAGCCAACAGGAAAGCGCAACTGCCATTAAATACACATATGGCCCATTTGAATTGGTTAGATTGTTTTGAAAACGTTGTTGATAAATGTTGGAGTTAGCAAATTGTCAGATTGCTTTTGCTATATATTTTGCAAAGCAACATCCGGAATATCACAAAAAATATTCGTTAATTGGATTTTCCATGTTTGCGAGCACTACTTGCATAATGATTATTCATGAGCAGACTTTTGGAAAGCGTGTGAAAAAATACAGAATTCGTTTTCTAATCGCTTTCTCAGGAGAGAACTTGGTAATGCGATATATAAAGGTTTATTGTCAGTCTCTAAATATAAAAAATAGGCCTCATTTAATATTTTCGTTTGCTCCTTTTTATTTTCTGAATGTAATAACATAATTAGTGTTTCTTCGAGCCTCCAAGTTTATTGATAGCTGCATTTATCTCGTTGTTCTCGATTATAACAGCTCACCATCATCGCTGCAAGCACCGCGTTTTTCGCTACGATTTTATAAATTATATTCATAATGGTGTGCAGACAGGTTATATCAATTTAAATATTGAGTTTTTGACAAAAAGATATTGCAGTCAATTTTGAAAAAGACTACGCAACAAAGAAAAAAGATGATTATGCGCGAGATTCTATAAACTTTTACTCAATTCCTTACTCTTATTTAGTTTTAGGTTTGTTTGTAATGACTATTATAAGCAGGAGAACAAATTGACAATTTGTTAATGAGTTATTATCCATAATAATATATAGCTAGTTTAGCACAAGTAAATGCGCCTCGTATATTATATGAAGGTTCGACAATGAAGAAAGCGATTTTAGCTTGTGTAGGAATGTGTTTATTAGTCTTTACTGGTCGTAACAACGTCGCAGAAGTTAGCAATAAAATATTTCCTCGTGCGTCTGATCTTGGCAAAACATTATTACAAGAGAGCTGCTGACAAGCGCTGTTTAGCTGGAGAAATTGGATGTAGAGCAAGTTTGTTTTGTCTTGGGAAAAATTTACAAACGCTGGCTAGTGCATATATAAATTGCGCCAATATACGCTTGGAGCTCTTGAACGTTTGCTCCATGTTTTGTTCTAAACTTTATCCTAATATTTGTAAAAGAATTTATTTGGTTTTCTTTGTTTAATGTTTTTAAGTTAGAAAAATTCTGTTGTCGATTATACAGTTCCATTAAGTGTTGCAGTTAATTCTAGCCCAAATGAATTATATTACTATCGCGTGCTAGAGTTAATTTGCGAGAACCGCGACTGTTAAATTTCTGCTATAAAGAAATATTCTTTACAGATAACGAGCAGCAAAATTTGCTAAGTTGAGTCTTGAAAACAAGTTTGTGTTTCTGCTTAACGTAAAATCTGACAATAATCCTAATTTATGGAACATTATTGAAACTTTGGTCGCTTTTGATTTTGAGAATGCGCATTTGCAGATGCCTGGATCGACTGGTCTAGCATAAATTTGCTCTTTTTAGGCAATTGAAGTTAAGTATCGCAGCCTCATCAGACAGCTTACTGGTATAGCAAATAGCGTTGCGCATAACTTAAAATTTTCAAAATGGATCAATGTTGTGTTACCATTCGCACCATAATTCATAATGAATTCTCTTAGATCTTTGTGATTTGTCATATAAAAAGAACACATTGTCGCTTTGCCTGCTAAAAAACTTTGCAGAAATGCGTATCTCATACAAGTTAGACCAATTGTTAGAGTCGAGCGCCTTCTTAAGACGAGGCCAATAACAAAAGTCCATGTGCCTAATGCTTCATCTGCAAATTCTAAAGAGCAAAAGAAGTTTCATTTAGAGATTAGCAATAGCAAGAAGTCTGTTAATTAAATTGAAAAAACAGAGTCTGTTCCGGTTATTAATTTTAAATCTCCATTGCGCCGGAAACAATTGCTTTATTGCAAAATAATTTAACGTGATTGACAATTAGTTCCAGCAATGAGATAAAATTTATCACCAAGCAATTTAGCTAAAGACTCCAGCATTCTTTTTTGCAAGCTAGTATCTTAGCACTGAGTTGTAAGACCGTATCACGCTGCATATCTGAAATCCAATGTCATGAATCTGGATATTGATACGCTGAGAAATTATTCACTTTTATTCAAGCTGCAAAGAGCGCCTGCATAACAATACTTCCAGCAGTTCTCAATTCTTCTGATGAATACGTCTCGAAAGATTCTAGGGGAGGAATAAAGTATGCTATTTTGTGTATACTAAAAATGTTTCCGACTTAGTAACTATATGTTCTATAATTTTAAAGATTACTTTCTTGTACTAGTAATTTACATTTGTTTAGTATCCTTTTCAACGAATCACTATCTCGTCATACTTATATCAAACGCACTAAAACAGAGCTGGTTACAGTGGTAAGCAGTTACGATTTTGAATAGATAAGCAAAAAACTCTGTCGTTTAGTATAGTGACAGTTAGCTGTTGTAATATAAGAAGGGATATTCATCATTTCCAAACTTTTTTATCCACTTAACTATCGCATGCTATCTGAAAAATTTATTAAATATTCCTCCTAAGGCCTCGCTATTATCAAAAATCCGTTTCCTTCAAGATACAGTTATGGCAGATTCCTATCTTGCTAAATTACAACTATTGCACCTACATTTTTGCATAACATCCATTAGCGCAGCCTTTACTAAATATACTCAAACATCTTACTATATGAGTGAGATGCAATTTTGTGTGCGTCTTTGTTAAGAGCTGTCTAATTTCAGTATATTGCTTTTAGACGTATGGATTACATTTTTTACAACAAGCACAATTACGTTCATTGACTTCATTTGCGTGTTAACATCAGCTCGATTCATGATTTTCTCCTTGTTAGAATTTTAAAGATTGTGAAGGCTAGAACTAACCTACGAATATATTATCTCACATAGCGCCGCATATTGCAAAACTTTTTTGCTACAAGAATTTTTGGAGTTGGCCCCCTGTAAAGAAACAGTTTTGTCAGTTAAATTTAAAAATATACCTCTATAATTCGTCAACAAAGCTATTGCTCATATGTAGTTAGGTGGATTTGGCATTTTATTTTCAAATAAAGAATTCATACAGTTTGCGCAAAAATCTTTCAGGCATATTGTTGCAATTAATTAAATGTTGTATTTATTGCTATATATTTAAACTTGCAAAAATACAGAGAAGTGAAATATAATCAATTTCAGCGCTTCGAATGAAAAGAATTTTAGATATTATATTTTTACCGATTTAATTAAATCTAAAGCGCTGTATTCTCCTAAATGGTAAAAATTATTTTTTACTACAGCAAAACAAAACGCCTATAATTTAAATCTGCAATATAAATATTTGACTTTTCTTATTTTATATGAGACAATAAAAGTATGAAGGATGTGATGACTGCGAAATTGCTGGCTGAAGACGTTGTGGATAGGTCTTTGCGCCCAAAGAGTTTGGAATATTTTTCTGGTCAAAAGGCTATTTGTAAGAATTTGAATGTTTTTATAAATGCAGCAAAATCGAGAGGAGAAGCTCTCGATCATGTTTTGCTCGCTGGTCCGCCTGGCCTTGGAAAAACGACTATGGCTCAGATTATTGCCAATGAAATGGGCTCGTCTATAAAGATAACTTCTGGTCCGATCATGACTAAGCCAGGGGATTTAGCCGCTATTTTGACTAATCTTTCAAATAGTGATGTGCTGTTCATTGACGAAATACACAGGATGTCTCCGTCTGTGGAGGAGATGTTGTATCCAGCGATGGAGGATTTTAAAATAGATATCATGATTGGCGATGGGCAAGCTGCGAGGTCCTTGAGGCTTGATATTCCGCAATTTACGCTTGTTGCAGCAACAACTCGTCTTGGTCTTTTGTCTCAGCCTCTTCGAGAACGCTTTGGCATTCCGCTGAAATTCGAGTTTTACACGACAGAGGAACTTGCTTTTATTATCTCAAGAAATGCCGCTCTGATGAATTTTCAAATAGAGGACGAAGCTTCCACGGAAATAGCGAGAAGGGCTCGCGGAACTCCTAGGATTGCTCACAGATTGCTTCGCCGAGTCAGGGATTTTGCTAGCGTTTTGAGAAGCCAGATAGTGACTGAAATGCTTGTTAAATCTTCGCTTGACGAGCTCAATGTCGATCCTATGGGGCTTGATGCGGATGACAAGAAATATCTCGAAACGATAAAAGTGCTTTTCGATGGTGGGCCTGTCGGCTTAGACACGATCTCTGCAGCGCTATGCGAATCTTCAAACACAATCGAGGAAGTCATCGAACCATACCTCTTGCAACAAGGCTTGATACAAAAAACACCACGTGGCCGCATCATCACTCCTCGCGGCATTAAACAAATTTCTACAAGTACGTAATCTGCTGGAGCACAATATAATTGCACGTTATTTATTGATAATGTTTATGCATTTAATTTGCTCAATTTTTAATTATATAAAATTTTGTTGAAATTCTTATAAAATTTAAAGTGAATTCTGTTGTTTAATATGATCACCAGCCTACTATAGTTTGCATACATTTTCATTGTTAAAATATTCCTACTTTCAATATTTTTGTTATAGCGAAAATCTGTATCTTTGCATATACTTTTGAAACTTCAAATATAATCTGTTATTGATAAAAAATGTGGTAATGAAAATATGAATATTGTGGATCGAAAAAGACCAGAACGATGTATTCAAATTTGGAGTCAATGTTGAAAATTTATTATTTGCTTTTCGTTAAATTTTTAAAGATTGTTAATTTTATGTTATCAATGTGATAACTTTTAACATACTTATTTCCATAGATTCAGTTAGTAAATTTTTGTATATCTCCTCACTAATCTATTTGAAGTTATATAATTCTAATCTGAAATCCGTATACGTTTAGACAAAATTCATTAATTTCTATTGAAATATTAATTCATAGTTTTCTTCATATCACGTAATCATTAAT
Source organism: Alphaproteobacteria bacterium (assembly GCA_025998575.1). Lineage (GTDB taxonomy): Bacteria > Pseudomonadota > Alphaproteobacteria > RUG11792 > RUG11792 > BNWD01. The sequence goes on from BNWD01000027.1 coordinate 5,028, forward strand.
TCCTACTAGAAAAGCTTTTTAGCATATGCGTATAATGATGTTATATAGTCTGTTTTTCTGCTATACTCATGTTTATGATGGGCGATTGGCTCAGTGGTAGAGCATCTCGTTTACACCGAGGGGGCCAGCGGTTCGAATCCGTTATCGCCCACCATTTGTTTTTTTTGCTGCTTTTTCTGGCATTCGTTTTGACAGCTTGCGGCAGGGATGGCTATCCTGAAAGGCCGCAGTTTAGCAACGAGAAATATGATGCAATTTAGACAAATTTTTCATTTTTTAACTCTGCTGTTTGAGTTTGCCAATTGCTGCTTCTGCATTTCGTTTCGAACGTCTTATGCGGGCATTCCTAAATCAAACCGCGTCTATATAGCAGTTGATTTTCAGGTTCCGATTGGAGAACACATATCGGCAAACACCGGAAAAGGCGAATCTATGGCACCGTCCATTAGCTGGAAAAACGCGAAAGTTATCGATGTTTTTTGGCCAAAATCAGCGCCGCTGATGAATTCTGATGGCACAAACAGCCATTATTCAGTCTATTTCAAAGATTTCAGCTTAATATACCTGTTGGAAATCGAGGAGTTGAGAACGCAAATTGAGTACGACTTGTCTTATGTTATTTGCGGCGATTCTTGTCGACCGATGCAGGACGCTGGCCTCATTTTGCCTAACAACGAACTATCGCAAAGCGAAATCGACAGAACGATAAATAAGCATAAAAAAGAGGATCCGAAAGAGCTTCAACAAGAGCAGAAAGTGCAAATTCCTTTGATTTTTGTCATTTTCTTCGGGTTCATTGGAGGTATGATTTTGAACTTCATGCCGTGTGTGTTCCCAATAGTATCGATGAAAATATTTTCGATAATAAAATCGTCAAGAGAAAACCCAAATATAATAAAAAGGCAAGGATTTTCGTTCGCCGCCGGAAATATATTTTCTTTTATTTTGATTGGCGTAGTCCTCTTGCTATTGCGGAACTCGATGCCGGACATTGGCTGGGGATTTTATATGCAAGAACCGCGATTTGTCGCTGGTTTATTGATCGCTTTTTTAATGTGCGGATTACACTTTTTTGGTATATATCACTTGAAAATACCTGTCAAACGCCTGCCTTTGAAAATAAAAAAAGCCTATGTAGCATCGTTTTTCAATGGCATGTTTGGCGCTTGCGCGTCCGCATCATGCGTTGGTCCGTTCGCAGGAGTTGCAGTTGCATCCGCACTTTTCTATTGCAACTTCATAGAATCATTATCCATTTTTTGCGCAATGGGCCTTGGTGTTGCCTCGCCTTTTTTGTTGATTTCACTCTTCCCAAAGTCCATAAATTTCATGCCGAAGCCAGGAAAGTGGCTCGAGATTTTCAAGGAATTCATGGGATTTACTATGCTTTTATCCTGCGTCTGGCTGCTATGGGTTCTTGTCTCGCAAATAGAAACGGACAGAGTCATGCTGATAATTGCCAACACGATCCTCATCTCGTTTTTCTGCTGGATGTTTGCAAAAGCAAGCCAAGCTCAGTTCACAAGAGGAGTTTCGATGATCGGTTTGGCTGGTTGCGCTATATCGATCTTTTATTTGGCAACAAAGCCGCAAGAAAATAATGAGACAATCAATTGGCAAACCTATTCGAAGGAAATATTTGCTGCGGCAATTAATAGCGATAAGCCTGTTTTCTTGAATTTCACGGCGTCTTGGTGTTTGAATTGCCAATTCAATCACAGAGTTTTCGCTGATAAATATGTTGTGGAAATGTTTAAAAATAACGATATTCAAGCGATCAAATGCGATTGGTCAAACAGGGACAAAGAGATCTCCGAGCTGCTCAAAAGCTATGGCTCCGTATCCGTTCCGTTCTATGTCTATTATCCTGCTAAAAGCAAAGAATACAAGATTTTGCCTGCTATAATAACCATAAATAACCTGTTGGATTTGTGTGAATAATTTATGAAAGCTTTCGACAAAACACGATTATTTTGCTTTCTGATCTGCCTCTTCATAATAATATTTGACCAAGCAACAAAATGGAGTATACTTGCTTTTTTGCCAAGAGGACAAGTCACAAAAATCTGCGAATGCCTAAATTTAGTTATAACCTTCAATAAAGGCATTAGCTTTGGAACGCTCGCTCCAGACACTCTGTGGCAATTTTATTTGATAATAATACTGACAATTTTATGCATATTATTCTTGATTTTTATCTTTTTGAAAATGAAAAACATCGTTGAACAAGTCATGTGCTCAATGATCATAGGTGGCGCCATCGGCAATTTGATAGATAGATTCACCCACGGAGCAGTAGTCGACTTTATAGACGTTTACTACAAAAACTGGCACTGGCCTGCATTCAACATCGCCGACAGCTTCATCTGCTGCGGAGCCATATACCTAATGCTCTTCAACCTGCTTTCTCAACACACGAAATAGCCATATTTATACATTTATAGATTGCGTTCAGTAAGTTCCTTATAAAGTAGCGGCTTATGTTATCAACGGTTTGTTATGGAAAGATATACGCAAATTAATAATGTTTAAATTTATAAGACTGCGTATATATGTCTCTTGACCGCGAAATATTTTTGTAATTGAACTGAAAAATTGATGAGTTGTTATCTATATTTGTGATATTTTGACTTTTGTTGATATTAATGACGATTAGAATTTTAGAGCAATTTGCGCTGTTGCTAATTGGGTTTATGCATATCTTGGAATAGAAATATTTTTATGAGAGTGGTGAAAATCAACATATCCTAAAGGCAAATATGATATGCATAAGCTTATGCTTAACGCATAAAGAGAAGAAGCCCCGCATAAAAACATTAAGAAAGTGTTAACAGAACTGTGTATTTTTGAAAAAAGTTGTTAATAGATTTAAGTATTGTAAAAATTTGCAAAACAGAGTTATTATAAAAAACATAGCGTAACAAAAAATTATATAAAGCAATCAAAAAGAGAATTAGAAGAAGTTTACTAATATTTATTCCTTTATTGTAATTAACTTTGTCTATACTTTCTTGCGGCAGTATTACTAATATTTTACACATTTTCAACAAAATAGTCTTGCGCCATAATTTCCATAGCAAGAAAACCTGATTTCTTATATTAGAATATTCTATTGCTGGCTTATTTTTATTATTTTAGTAGAGTTATGAATAGAGATATTTATCTCGTTGCTATCGGTTATAACAGATCACCATCACTACGCAAAGCAACAGCGTTTATTACTTCGCTATGATAAATAAATCATAATTATGAAAATCTTAAACAAAGTCGTAGAAAGGTTTGATAGGTAATGTTTTTAATTTAATTATTCGAATAAAAACTCTATATTTGTGATATAATAGTGGAACGAATTGTTGTCAGCTAAGCGCGTTTGTATATTTGTTTTTATGCTAAGTGCAAAATATAAAATTTTTTAACACATAATAGGCTAAGACAATGTTTAGAGTTTTATTAGTTATACAATTGAATATTTGCGATTTTCATATTTTATGCAATTTTTTGAGTTAAGCAACTAGAAAAATTCACTACACAAGAATTGCGCATAACGTCTCTTTAGCCAACATAACTTTAATCTCCTATTTTATAGTTGAATATATTTTTCTTCTGCTTTCAATAGATTGAATTTAAAAAACTGGCATTCACACAATGCTTGATACTTATGTCTCAATAGCCAATGGCGAGGCCATTTTTAACAGCAATTATCACCATAAATACAGATATGAAAACCTTAAACAAAAACTCTCGTCATTCTGTAAAATCTTTGTTTGCGTATTTATTAAATGTTTTTTACTGAACTATAAATGATTTTCATATAAATTATAGTGAGCTTGTATTGCTCTATATGATTCACCAATGTTATTAAATAATTATTCGCTTTGCCTAGCAAAATAAACGATAAATTAATTATCGCGAATGCAAACTTAGTATTTATGTTTTACAAAGCATAAATAATTCTTTATTTACTGCGCGGCTAACAGACTTGCACAAGTAACGAAATTATGTGTAGGGTTAATTAAATTCGTGATTAGTTTTACACTAATGTATCTGTCTCTGCATTGAAATATATGAAAATATAATAATATTTTCGCGCAGTATTGCGAACCACGGATATAGCAATTCATAAAATTGTAAAATAATATTAACAGAGTTGCAATAAGTGAAACTATTATTGCGGCTATAGAAATAGTTGTTTGCAGTTTTAACAACAAAAAAATTCTTAAGGTAACGTTAAGAAGAGAACAAGCTATTTTAAAGAATTTTTGCTTTATTTTTCAAAAATAATTTTGACATTTTACAAAATTTCATGATGACGCAAAAAAATCATATTGAAAACAGTTTTTAATAATGAAAATATAAACGCGATCTTTTCTATTTAACTTCAACATTCATATTATATTTAAGACAATTTTTTTTGCGCTCAAATTAGTCAATAATTAACAGAAAATCATCGAATTTAATTTTTATAAACCACTCTGCCGCAATCGATAGAGTTATAAATCAAGAAGAATCTCCTATGTATGTAATTGAGTTTATACATACTCTATTATTATAG
>BNWD01000028.1 GCA_025998575.1 Alphaproteobacteria bacterium
CTAAACTTTCATGAAAATCTTTATAGAGCCTCAGCTCTAACTTCAGGTTAAATACACAGCTCTCAGAAAAACTTAGATAATTCGTGAAAACGAATGAGTATTTATGTTTTAATTAAGAGGAATTTATCTTCCTCAAAAATATCGTATGGCCCCATTAAAATGCTTGGAATAATAGCGTTTTGTAGTTAAGAGACTTTAATCAAAATGATCACAGAAATTCGCAGTTCTGTTCTTAATGTTTTTATGGTAAAGTACTCTCACCTCGTTGGAATACGCTACTCCTTCTCTTTATGCTTTAAGCATAAGCTTAGCATATCACATTTGCATTAATATTCCGTTAATTTCCAACAGTTTCACAAAGATATTTGTGTCAATACTTCTCTAAACTCAATATGCTAACGAATTTGAAGGCAGTTTAGAATTTTATTTCGTTTAAAATGTCTATAAACCCAGCTTTGGCAAGTGACCGCTTCGCTCTGATAAATAGTGCTCCGATGGCTACTCGTTTTGTCGTCTTTATAATATTTTGCAGAATATTGTATGAAATCCAATGGATAATTAAACATAATTCACACAAAAGAAGACGCATCTGATTTTTTGTGGGTTTATGTATTTCGGGAGTTGGTTTGTTCATTTTAGAAATTATTTTTAAAAATAAAGCTTGTATTTCAATTTTATGCGTTCATACTGGTCGAGGATTTTTGATCTTATTGCAAAGGAGATTGCAAATGAAAAGGAATTTTTTGAGTAAGGTATTGTTGAGCGTCGTTAGTATTTGCTCGCTGAACCAAGCGAAATCTGATGGAGAGCAGCCTAATAAAGCTAATGGATTAATTTCTGAGATAGTTCATGATCTTGGAAAATATAAATCATATGCAGAATGTCTCGGAGATAAAGCAGAATTTGTTTATATTCCTTATAGTGCTTTAAAGAACTTTGATTATGAAAGATCTTTATTATGTTATGGAATGGCTTGCAATAAAGGATACAAGATAGGACAGCTTTTTTGGTTTGTATTGGTTTCTGAATGCAGCCCTTCAAAAGAACTCAATGGTATTCGGCAATATTCCTATTTTCAGTGTGTGAAAAAAGCGGCTATATTGGCAAATAAGGATCCAAAGGTTGAGAATGCTCGTCTGAAATATCAACTTAAAGGCAATTTTTCCGCTCTTAACGTAGACCCTTGCGCTAAATATGCTACGTTAGTGAACATTGAGAAATGCGTTTCACGATCCAGTTTTAAATGATTACCCATATAATTGGGGCAATAAATGGAAAATATACAATAGCTTTTGCTGGTTTCCTAATAAAGCAGCGAGCAAACAATTAATAGAATCGTTTCCTAATATTAAAGATAAATTAATTAAAATCAATACAGACAAAGAGCAGGTTTTAAATATTGTTTACCATACGCTTGTGCTATATCACGATCTTCCTGGCAATAAAGATGAGTCTATAACGTGGTTCGAGTCCAATTTTCTAGGCTATAAACAGGCATATAACGAAGTGCAATAACCAAATCCACTCCACTCTTCGGAGTGAGGCATACAGATACATTGCATATCCAATTAATTGCATTGAATATTGATGGATTTTAATATATTTTCGATATAGGGAGAAAAAGTTAGAACATATAGCAGAGATTATTCGGGCGGCTGCGAAGGATGCTGGTTTGGCGCCCGGGGTTTATAAGATGATAAACGAAAATGGAACGGCTATATATGTTGGAAATGAACTTTGATTTTCTGATTAATTGTGTGGTTGAAGACGTTAATTGCTATATTTGTCTAAAACAATATGCCATATGCGCCTTTATTATTTCAAATTCGAATTTTATTAATCTAACACAAAACTTCATCCAATACTTTGTCATAAAAATGGAATAAGCATTTGAAATGAAAATCTACGATGCATTCAAGTTTCTAAACTTCTTCTGTGTAAGCGAGCAAAGATATTATTTGGATCAATATAATAGAGAAAATTTATCAAGATTGAAAGTGTTTTGAAGAGATAGTCACAAAAAATGATAATTTATTACGCTAGAAAATCTACGATGTTCTAAGATAAAAATGTTATTCGGCAAATTTTATATACTATAAAGTACTTTCAAGAAAACTATTACGCTAAGTCGATTGCTAGTTCAATGCTCAGCTGCGAAGGAGGAGTGTCTGGCGCCTGGGGTTATAAGATGATAAAAAAAGTTGCGCGACGATATATAACAGCTTACTTTACATATATAATGTGTTGCTTGACGCCAGGTTATCCCGTTAATTGCGTTGAATATTGATGGATTTTAATATATTTTCGATATATGGAAAAAAAGTTAGAACATATAGCAGAGATTATTCGGGCGGCTGCGAAGGAGGATGGTCTGGCGCCTGGAGTTTATAAGATGATAAAAAAAGTTGCGCGACGCTATATAACAGCTTACTTTACATATATAATATGTTGCTTGACGCCAGGTTATTCCGTTAATTGCATTGAATATTGATGGGTTTTAATATATTTTCGATATATGGAGAAAAAGTTAGAACATATAGCAGAGATTATTCGCGCGGCTGCGAAGTATGCTGGTTTGGCGCCAGGGGTTTATAAGATGATAAACGAAAATGGAACGGCTATATATGTTGGCAAAGCGAAGCATTTGAAAAATAGATTGCTTTCATATACCAGATTCGCCCAAATGCCTAATAGGTTGAAAATGATGGTTTCAAACATATATTCAATCAAATTTATCACGACTAATTCCGAAATCGAAGCGTTCATTTTAGAGAGTAATCTAATAAAACAATTTAAACCTTTCTATAATATTTTATTAAAAGACGATAAAACTTTTCCTTATATTGTTTTTGGAGAGAGCGATGAGTTCAAGCGCGTTTTTAAATACAGAACGACAACAACCCCTGGGAATAACTTCTTTGGGCCGTATCCAGCTTCAGGGGCGTTGGACGAAGCATTAAAGATAGTTCAAAAGATTTTTCTGCTCAGGGGCTGCACAGATAACTATTTTAAAAACAGGAAAAGGCCATGTTTGCAATACTTTATAAAGAGATGTTCCGCTCCTTGCGTTGGAAAAATTTCAGCCGCTGAATACGCTAAGAACGTTGAATTGGCAATGAATTTGCTCAAAGGAAAAGATGAGATAGTCAGGAAATCACTTGTTCAGAAAATGAGAGAATTTTCCGAAAATTTTGAGTTTGAGCAGGCGGCTATGCTGCGAGACAGGATAAAGGCCATAAGCGAGATTCAATCGAAGCAATACATTCAGATCGACGATGAGACGTCAATAGATTTCGTTGCTTTGGCCAAAGGCGCTGAGAACTCTATTGTTTTCGTTTCATTTTATAGGACCGGGAAAAACGTTGGCGCTGAAAGCTTTTCGATTCAAAACAACATGGAGAATAGCTCGGAATCTGAGATAATCTCTTCATTTATAATTCAGTTTTATGCAAACGTTCCGAAGCCATCCGTTATCGTCACAAGCCATATTTTGGAGGATAACGCAGAGATTTGCGAACTGTTTTTGAAGCAGTATGAAGCTAATGTAAAAATAATTTGTGGTCGAAGCGGAGTTTATAAGAAAATTATAGAATCGTGTTTGAATAATGCCAAAATAAAATTGAATAAAGCGGATGGAAATGAATATAAAAAGCAGTTGAATGATTTGGCGAAGTTGGTTCAATTAACGAAAATCGACAGGATAGAAACGTATGACAACAGCCATATTCAAGGAACAAACGCTTGCGGGATTATGGTTGTTTTCGAGGATGGAAAGCTGCGCCGCGAGAAATATAGAAAATTTAATATTGATGAAAAAACGGCTAATTCTGGCGACGACATAAGCATGATGAAATTTGTTCTTCAAAAGAGATTTAATTCTAACAAAATCCATGAAAATCCTGATCTTCTGATCATAGACGGCGGGAAAACGCAGGTAGCGGCTGTTGCTTTGATCATTGCCGAATTTGATAAACAATGTGCGCTAATAGGGATTGCAAAACAAAACGACAGGAAAATTGGAGATGAGAAGGTGGTTTTTCCAAACGGAGATGAACTATCTCTCGGAAAAGATGATGATTTGCTGAATTTCTTGATCATGCTCAGGAACGAAGCGCACAAGGAGGCTATCTCTTTTCACAGAAAAAAAAGGAGCCGCTCGTTGTCTAAATCTGAACTGGACAACATACGTTTCATAGGCGCAACTCGGAAGAAAATGCTATTGGAACATTTCGGCTCCATAGAAAACATAAAAAAAGCCTCCATAGACGACTTGCAAATGGTCAAAGGCTTCAACAAACAATACTCTAAGGCCGTCTTCGATTTCTTTAATTCCAAATAACTATTGAGTATTCTTTCTGCGATTTTGCACAAAAATCATAATTTTCTAACTTTTTAACAAGATTTACTTTGCTGTGTTGCCTTAATAAAATTGTATTGTTAAGAATTTCAAAATAAATAGGTTCTTTTATATTTATTGCAACAATAAAAATAGTTTATATTGCTATATTATTCCGCAGATAAATTATAATAATACAGAAAAGCTGCGTTGTTTACGCCTCCAATACCAGTGCTGGAGCGTCCACAGATTACTGCTATGTGTAAAATACTGCGTTGTGTGATAATTGTGAAACGTCATAATATATGAATAAAGAAATAAATGCCTATATTCATAGCTTTAGTAAAATAATAAAAGAGTATGTATAAACTCAATTGCAAGAAATTAACTTTTTCTGACTTTCTTCTTGATTTAAAACTCTGTAGCTTGCACACGAGAAGTTTATCAAAACAATAACTTGTCACACACCAGACACATTGACTTAAAAATATTTTTGTGAAAGTGTTGAGAATTAACGGAATGTTAATGCAAATGTGATATGCATAAGCTTATGCTTAAAGCAAAGGAGTTAGGTAGTGCAATATGGATGGAGTCCTTTAACATAAAAATATTAAAAAAGTGTTAACAGAACTGCGAATTCTTGTGGAAAAATATGAATTTCTAAATGTTAAGTGAAAAATATACCCAAAAACCGTTAGAAATATTAGTGATACTATAATAAAAAGGTAGCTGCGCAAAATCAATCACAAAAAATAGAGAATGCATAGAAACTCTTTCTAATTCTCTTCTTGATTTAAAACTCTATCGCTTGCCCATGAGGGGCTTGTCAAGCCCGTAATTAGTTGACAAACGCCTCACTTTTCTAACATCGTTTCACAATTCCTCTCAGAAACTTATTTTTGATAGGTTTGAGTTGGGATTTGGCTTGGATAAATTTGTTTGGTGGTTTGAGTATGATTAGTTCGAACATATTTCCAAGGTCATAAGAGCATTGCATAGCTGTTACAGAAGCTCTTGTTTCGAAGCATTCCTTGAACTTCTCGCAGCTAATCTGATTATACACTTTCTCCTTTTTTAACATGAATTAACATGAATTGAAATAATTTGTAAACTTTTAAATATAGATGTAAAAAAGCTATTTTAATGAATTTTCTGTAGTTTATGAGCCATTGACAGATAAATATTCTTATGATAGAGATTAATATCAACATACCCTAAATGCAAATGTGATATTCATAAGCTTATGCTTAAAGCCTAAAGAGAAGAGGTTAGGCCGCGTCACCCATGAAGTGAGGGCTTTGTCTGCCCTAAAAGTTGTAACAATCCTATAAAAATTGGCAAGGGGCGGCCTTGCTGGCGAATGCCAGCTGCGGGCTCTCAAAGGCCGCGGTCAGCTTTTTAAAAAGCTGACCAGGCCGCCCCTTGCCAATTTGACAAACTCAAGCTTTGCTTAGCTTGAGTTTGACTTCATTAGAGCTACGCGAAACCCACTGTTGCTTGTGGCTATGATGAATAGCGGAATATAATAAGGTGCGCTAGCTGAATATCCTTCGATACTTTCTCAGTGGCATCACAGATACATGCAATATATTCATATTCTTACTCTATATAATTTCATGAAATAGATAGTGGTTTATAAGAACTTATTGCAATATCGTTGCTGTCATAAATATTCTTCAATATCTGAAGAAGAGCCAGATGAATATCCTTCGGTACTTTCTCAGGATCATCGCAGATACCTGCAATATATTCAATTTCAACAGTAGGCTCTGCTTTTGTATTTCTATTATTTTTTACAGAACAAATCTCCACAACTGGTTGCATAGGAAGGCATATCTTCGAAGAATAATCGTTGTAAACATATCTATACTTCTTTTTCAGAATAGACTTTTCTGTTTTCTTCTCGAAAGTTTCAGTAGCAATATCTAACGCACTAAATTGCGATTTCTCTATAATTTTATTCATTTTCTTTTTCCTTCTTTAGTATGAATTTTTTAGATTAAATTTTTTGAAAAACATCAGCAAAACCCTGCTGATATTTATATGATATTATAATTTATTCGAAAATTATATTGAGCAATTCGGAGATCTCATTTTTTGAGCTGAGGTCATTTATTTGCTGTCTATATTTCGACGCGTTATACGTTCCCTTGCAATAAAACATCAAAACCTTTCGGATGAGCCTGACTGCAGTTTCTTCCTCATAAAAATCGAACATATATTTTATATGTTTTTGCGCAAAATTTAATTTAAATTTCTGATTAATTTCAATAGTATTTGATATATTTTCCATATAATTATGGACGATTTGCAATATCCACGGGCTACCGAGAGCGCCTCTACCGATCATGATTCCGTCCGCTTGGCTTTCGAGAAGAGCCGCCTTTGCTGACTCGATATCGACGATGTCTCCGTTTGCGATAACAGGGATTTTGACAAGCTCTTTGACTTTCCGTATATTCGCCCAATTGGCCGTTCCTGAATAAAATTGACTTCTCGTTCGCCCATGAACCGTTATCATTTTTATGCCTGAATTTTCAGCTATTTGAGCGATTTTTGAAGCGTTTTTATTCTCCAAATCCCATCCCAATCTGATCTTCAAACTAACTGGAATTTTGACGGAATTGACTACAGATTCCAGGATTTTTGCGGCCAGGATTTCGTTTTTCATCAATGCCGATCCGGACTCAGATTTGACGACTTTTTTAACAGGGCAGCCCATATTTATGTCCAGAAACCGAGCTCCTAAATCCGCGCAGAGTTTCGCGGCATCTGCCATAACAACTGGGTCGGCGCCAACGATTTGGACGGCTGTGAAGTCGTCCGTTCCTTCGAGCATTTTGTGAGTTCTTTTGACGTGCCTGATCATTGCCTGGCTTGCGATCATCTCGCTAAACATCAAGAAATCGCCAAATTCCCTAGTGATTTTTCTGAATGGCAAGTCTGTGACTCCAGCCATAGGCGCCAATATAACGCGGCTTTTCAGGCTTATTTTGCCAAGTTTAAGGTTTGCCATTTTGAATAAAAAACGTGAACAAAGAGTCTCTGACAGACGTCGCAGCATCGTTTTTGCCGGCTTTTATGAGCAGCTCATTTAGGAATATTTTTAAGAAAATTTTTCTCATTTTTTCTGATGAAAGCCCTGAATATATTGCCTTTCGTTGGAGAATTCTGTGAATCAGCATTGCGTCTCCTGTCGCTTCTTTCTCATTTATTCCATCGAGCAAAGAAACGTTTCTGAACTTCTTTGGAGCCTCAGAAGCTGGCTTTTTCGCTTTTTCTGGAGTTGCACTGTGCTTTTCTCCAAAAATGTCATTTTGCATTATGTTCATGACTATATTATGACAGAAAATCCAGTGTTTTTAAATGTGTGCCAGCCCATCAGAAACGAGTCTTTATTTAGCCTGTTTATACCGTTCAAATACGTCGCGTTGACATAACATTTATCCAAATTAAAATGTAAATTGACCGAAATTCCAAATGGAACGTAGCTCTTTATTATGTCTTTGAGCTTCTCTAGAGGGGAGACTTTCTGATCGAGAGCGGACATTTTTGGTAAAAATTTCATATAGTTTTCAAAATTAAGCGGGCCTATGAAAATGTCTATTCCTTCCATTTGATTCCAAACTTTGTTGCCCAAAAACGAATCTTTTCCTAAAGAATTATATTGACTTCTAGATTTCCCAATAGCCGTTTGATACCTATCGTCGATTTCATTAAACTTCCCAGAGAACTGTTTTATTCTCACTTTTGATTCGCAAAAATTTGATAAAATTATTCTTAAATTTTCGCTTGATCTAGTTTTTTTCCAGAACAGATTTTGACATGAAATTTTCAATTGTTCAGGAATTCCTGAGCCTTTTAATTTGTCTTTTTTTCCAAAATCTATTCCAGACAACGCGAACATTATATTTCCGATCGCTGAGTTTTCAATTGGGGCAGACAAGCAAGAGATGTCGTGTGTTTTTAAAAACAGGTATCGCAATGCGAGGAATCTGTCATTGAAAATGTCGAAAAAATCGATAACTGCATTCTTGGATTCTCTGTTATATAGGATATATTCTTCGGCATAATTGTCTGGGAATGGGCTTTCGATTCCGACTATTCCTCCAATATTTGCAATTATTTCGACTGCATAGTCCTTGACGCCTTCGACGCATTTTATATCGCAATATTTTGAACAAAAGTTTATGGAACTTTTAAACGAAATATCCATATTATTTATCGAAATATTTCTTAAATTTTGGGATGCAAGAGCTATGTCAACTGCTTTTGAGAAAGAGAATTTTTCTGGGGAAAATATCAATTGATCTATTAGGGTTTTTTGAGTTGGATTCAATTGCTTAGGTTTTTCAGGAGGCTTTTTTTTAGAGAAAAATTTAAACATTAACCAGAAGAAAATTGGTTGCGGGGGCTGGATTTGAACCAACGGCCTTCAGGTTATGAGCCTGACGAGCTACCAAGCTGCTCTACCCCGCTTCAACAATCGATTTCATTATAGCC
>BNWD01000029.1 GCA_025998575.1 Alphaproteobacteria bacterium
AGTTATATTTTCATCGTGTATAGAAAATTTTTTGCTATATCATATTAGTAAGTTTCTAGGAATTATTTGCAAATGAAATTGGATAAAAAAATGTGCGGATAAATCGACTTCGTAATATCAATATAAATGAGCATTCTTAGATCTTAAACCTACTTACAGTAACGGCTTTTCCTGTTATTTTGGCGTGATTGGCCTCTAATTTCAGTTTCAAAATGCCTGTTCTTTTGGAGGCTTGGAAGGCCATGAGGTCCGTTTTGCCCAATTCTTTAGCCCAAAACCATGTCAAGCGGCAGTGCATTGATGCACAAACAGGATCTTCCATTACTCCGATGCGTGGTGAAAAGTATCTCGAGGTGAAATCGAATGGATAATCTCCTCTGGCAGTTGCAACAATTGCTCGCGCATCTATTTTTTTGATTTCCTCAATCGCCGGAATTATGTTTTTGACTGCATCGGCTTCGTTCAAAACGACGATATATAGCAAGTCGTCTTTCAAAACGTTGACATATTTGTCCGTTCCGAAAATAGTTTTGACAGAAAACGGAAAGTCTTGGCATTCCTGTATTTGTTTTATTGGAAAGGACATGGTTATTGTTTTATCTTTATTCAATTTAGACGACAAAGTTCCATTATTATATTTAAAATTTATAGTATCGGAGTTGACTAAATTGTTCTCAAAAATGATATGAGAGGAAGCCAAAGTCGCGTGCCCACAAAGCGGAGATTCGTTCAAAGGAGCGAACCACTTTATATAGAAGGTGTTATTCGAAATTCTCTTCAAAAACGCTAAATCAGGAAAGTTATAATACCGAGCAAGCGCCTGTAACTTATCATTCTGCGGATATTCGTCCAAAAAATATACGCCAGCCGGATTGCCGCAAAAAGGAATTTCAGCAAAAGCATCGACTAAGAAAAACATCGAAAATAACTCAACAAACACTATACTAGTAGGATCCTATATTTCTCCTCTTCAGTCAATTTATTTTTCTGAATATAACATCCAGTAAGCTTTTTTAGCAATTTTTACACACCTAATTGCAAATAATATTTTTAAGTTTTTTGTTAAAAATATTCGACAAAACTTTACAATTAACAGGGCATTAATTTTCTAAAAATGTTTACGTTTCATCCAAAAAATTCCACTGCAACTTTTATCTCGGATTCCGATAATCAATAAATTATTATTGCTTCATTCCTTCCTATAAACTGCATTGTTAAATATATAAAATCATTTTATTGGATATTATACAAATATTTTTTTGTCAAGATGTTAAATCATCAAAAACAAGTGTTTCGATGCAATCGGAAATGTTGTCGCAAGCTCCATGGATGTGGCTCTGACGTAATAATCAGCTTCGTTTATCTCATCAGCTTTGCGATTTATAACACCAGACGCGATATCAAGACACATACCGATAATATTTCAGCATAAAAATTGCGCAAAGTCAAGCAAATTTCATCATTTTGAGCTTTCTGTTTCTATTGATACTCTTCATGAGTTTTTCTTCTTTTGACAAAATTTTAAAAATCAGAAAAGCTAGCAGCACTATCTGCGTCCATTTTCTTACGTAAAATTAACTAGTATATTTGGTGCTTTTTTAATACCCAATGTAAAAGTATTATACACTTGTTCAAAACCTATCATTTAATCTCTGCAAAAAATGCTAAAGTTATCGAACTTTCTATAATGCGGACCACACTACCATTAACGTAAAAACTTTTTTCGATAAAATGTTATATTCTCTCAAAAACATTTGGCGTTACTGGATTTTGTATGCTTAAATTACTTGAAAATATAACTATATATCTATGCAAAGTTGCAAAAAATTTTATTCACTTTGCAATCAAGAAAATCACTATTATTAACAGACTAATGTAGTCAAAATCAAGTATTTTTATAAAATTTATTGTGGGCGAAGCGAAAAGAACTGTCGTTTGCTGCCATGATGTAGAGTAAGCTAATCTAGAGCGGCAAGATAAATATAGCTATCCATAACTTTGCTAAAATAATAAAAAGCATGCATGCAAGAGAATTGTTTAGAGATTCTCTTGGTAGGAAAATTACGAGCCCATAGCTATTTGTTGAAACTGTTGGAAATGTTAGCGATACTATGCAAAATCAATTACAAGAGATTGATAAATGTGAGTAAACTTCTTCTGATTCTCTTTTTGTTTTAAAAGTCTGTTAATTGCACACGGAAGGAACATCAAAACCGTAGTTTTGGACTCAATCCATGGCCTGGACTGTGACTATAGACTCTCTCGCAAAAATATTTGTGTGAGTGCAGTGGAAATTAATGGAATATTAATGCAAATATGATATGCATAAGCATAAAGTGCAATGCAGTCACAGAGGATGGATGTGGTTAGAGATGGAATCCTTTACCATAAAAACATTAAGAAGTTGTTAATAGCTTTAAATATTGTAAAAATCTGCAAAACAGAGTTATTATAAAAAAAATTTAACAGTTCTTCAAAAGAAACTAGCATATTGCAAAATATTATATTTGAAAAAATCGTTGATAATTTATATAAAAACATAACGTAACAAAAAATTATATAAAAGTCTCTGAATAATAATTTTTGTAATATTTGTGTGAAAACAACGGCTGCTTATTGCAGTGGTGAATAGTGGATTATTAATTTCCTTTTCAGCATAACTTTATGAAATAGACAGATTTTTATAAGAATTTATTTCGATATCGTTGCCGTCATAAATACTCTTTGCCATCTGAAGAAGCGCTAGCTGAATATACTTCGGTACCTTTTCTTGATCATCGCAGATACCCGCAATATATTCAATTTCAACAGGACGTTCCGCCTCTTGTACAATAAATATATTCTGCTTTCGACTCGATTCTCAGCTTCTTATACGGACTTGTTACAGAACAAGTCTACACAACTGGTTGCATCGGAAGATACATCTTCGAAGAGCAACCATTACAAACGTATCTATACTTCTTTTTCAGAATAGACTTTCCTGTTTCGTTCTCGAAAGTCTCAGTAGCCATATCGATAATTTTAGACAAATACTCATCTTCTAAATTACTCTCTAGTCTCAAATGCCACTTCAAAACAGCAATATCTAACGATATAAATTCCAACTTTTCAATAATCGCATTCATTTTTTTTCTCCTTTTACTAATATGAATCTTTTTTGATTAAATTTTTCGAAAACCATCAGCAAAATCCTACTGATACCTATGTGATATCACTATTCTTATGGAGGCGTCAACTAAAAAATTGGGAGCGACAACAAGTTACGACTTTGTGTAAAATTTGTTAGATATGAGCGAAAATGTAGTTGCTTGGCGTAGTTATTGTAAGCTGTTATAATCGAGAACAATGAGATAAATGTCGCTATCCATAACTTGGAGACTCAAAGAAGCACTTATCATATTATTACACATAGTAGAAAAGTGTTTACAGAACAAATCCAAAAAACATAATTAATAAAATAGGATGTCTTTATAATATAGAAATTCAGCTTGCCCATATACATATGATAGCTAAAGAATATACTGATATAAAAAAGAAGTTTAATGTTAGCGATTCTGTAATAAGAAAGTATACGCAAAGGCAATTATAATATATGTAATATATAGGCGTCTCTTCTTGATTTTAAACTCTTTCGCTTCCGGAAGATTGGATTATATCAATAATTTTGCGCCCCAATTCTCCATCGTTTCTGTTGAACGCAATAAAGCTGCTTCCTTTTTGTAACCTTAAAACAGAAGCTAAATGACGAGTATGAATTTGTTCAATTTCAAATACATTCTCAGCTAAATTTTATATAAAAATCCGAGCTATATGTCGTCACAATTTCTGCGTCTCATTTATATATTATAATCTTCTTAAGAATATATTAGTTCAATAATTGTTTTCAATTTCAAAATAAGCTTTTTAATGTTAGAAAAGAGTTGGTATTTTCAAAAGCAATAAAGAAAAACAAAATGTTTCCAGATTTATTACGCAAGTGCTAATTGTAGGAATGCTATCAAAATTGCAGCTTGTGAAGTTATGTAATGCTTGCCCTATCTACTGTTGACATGCTCATAGCGTTCATTTTGGCTGTTTATAACGATATAATTCGAGGCATACTTGAAAACCTATCCATTGCCTCGCAATAAAGCGATTGTTGAAGAGTATATAATCGTTTTTTACAATAAGTAGCTTTGTTGCAAAGGTAGCGTCATATGCTTCGGCTTTTCATGCGGACATATCAATTTTTCAGCGTCTTTTCCTTTTGGTTATTTTCAGAATATAAAAATAAATTGTTAAAAGTTTCATCTATATTGTTATTGGATTTTATAAAATGTAGTTTTCGTATAAACGAATTTCACTATCCAAAAGACGCTCTTTTCGTACATACTTTCTATTCTTCAACAATCTACACTTCCTGATCCAATCACAGACAAAGACTAACGTGGCTCTAGGCCCAATCGACGAATAAATCCATAGGTCATCAACGCCAACTAGAAATTTGTAAACAGTCCAAATGTAATGATATAGAGAGCAATAAAGACCATAAAAGTGATGTCGAGTTTAGCCAATATATAATCGTTTGTTTTTTTTAAATTTCTGTAAAAGTCGATTTGATATCTCCATTTGTAAACTGTTTTCTCGAACATTAACGACGCTTTTTGCTCGAAATTTCGTGATAGATTCTGTTTGAATCGCGCGTTCCATCGGCGCAAACATTTTTATTTTCTTGATATTCAGACTGCATAACATTACTTCTATAGAATTTGAAATGTGAATTTTACTCCCGCACTTCTTTTGTTTTAAAAACATCAAAAATTTTTAGAAAAAACCGTTTTTCACTCCATTTTTTAAATAGTGCATAGATTTGCATGCTATAGTCCATAATTATTTACAATTCTAGCAAGACGGAGTATGGCATCATTTTCAACATAGCTATAGTCCTACTGCCTCCAAGCCCTCACACAAATAACAACAATATCTTCTAGTTAATACTTTTCTCTTCCAATTGATACAACTTATCTGTTATTTTTAAATTTCCATGCAAATACCATATTATGTAGATTATCATAATTCACTCAGTTTTATAGAATTTTATTTGAAAAGGTAATAATATTGTCGATTATTGCAAGGTTTCTTGAAAATAATTTATGCGAATACTGTTGGCGAATTGGACGCGAAGACTGCTATTATAGCATTTTTCACAGATTACTAGACTGCTAGCGAACTTATTATGAAAAAATACCTAATGATCGTATTTGTATGGAAATTTAAAAATAACAGGTAAGTTGTATCAATTATGAATAACAAGTTGTTGTTAATTTTAGAAGGGAACTGAAAGCAGTTGTAGAACTAGGTTGAAAATAATGTTCTTGCTCCGTGCCTTGGATGGCTTGCAACCAAGAATGCAAATATGGAATACAATGTATATGAAAAAACGGAGCTGAAAAATGATCGAAAATTCATGCTATTATGTACAGAGTAGCAAAAATTTACGCTTTCAATTCTGTCGAAGGAATATTATATCGTCTGAATCTCAATGAAATAAAAATTTTTGTGTAAGATAGAACATACGATTTAAACAGAATCTATCGCTCAGCATCATTAAATTACAGGTTTGTTTTCAATGCATATTATTCAATAGCGTAACATCCAAAAAGTATTAGAAAAAACGCGAAAGATTTCTTATAAAAAATCGATCTCAATCAACAAAGCTTCATATATATTAGCAAACTCAATCTTTTACAATCAACTTTTGCCTCATATTTTCATTCCGATTGCAAAACCGAGTTTAACTGAACGAGCGCTAATTTGGAGTAGGTTGTCCTTTTTTTCAAATGCTTTTCGGAAAGTTGTAGCCAACTGAAAAATCGATAAATTTATTTAAAGACAAAAAGCGCATTCACCTATAATGAAGACGCGAACAAATATCCAAAATATATATGAGAACCAGGACTAAATGTATTCTTTAATTTTATTACGGCATTCCAGCTATTTATTGTAGCAAAGCAGTTGTTTTATCGAACGACACGCTTGAAATTCTTTAAAAATACGTATATCAATTAATTTCTATTGTTGATAATTATCGCTTATTTCCAACAGAATTTTCTCATAGTTTTTTGTGTCTTTTATAGTAGTAATTATCAAACGAATAGTCTCGTTTTTGTCTATGGCGTTCAAGGCGTTCGTCGACTATTTTTGCACATTCATACCTTTCTTCTATCTTTTTATATGTTAGCGATTAATAATTAAATATTAGTTAATGTTTTTTCTATTGATATTTCTTCTTGTTTTATGCTTGTGCACAATACCAAAACTCTATCTTTGCGCCCTTTCTCTATGCGTAAACTATCACTAGAAAATACCTCTAAATTTTCAACTCCATTGAATTTCCTATAAAAATTGGCAATGGGGGCGGCCTTGCTGGCGAATGCCTGCTGGCTCTCAAAGGCCGCGGTCAGCTTATAAAGCTGCCCAGGCCGCCACTTGCCAATTTGACAAACTCAAGCTTTGCTTAGCTTGAGTTTGACTTCTATATAAATTGGAATCTGAAGGTATTTTGTAAAAAATCGATATTTCATTTGAAAATCCATATAAAACACAAACTGGATATTCATTGAATAGCATTCTTTTTACATTGCCGAATATTTCACTATTTTTCCCTATTCTAGATGTATCTAATTTAGAGTATATATAATAAGCAATTGCATCATCTTTATCATCATTGCCAACATTCCTCATTCCGCCAATACGTTGAACAGCAAGCTTTTGCAGAAATATGCTTACAGCATTTCTGAAATTTTGAGAATCGGCATCGCTCAATTCTGGATTGTTTTGGAACACAACATAATATATAACTAAGACTATGGAGCCTAGCCTCTCTATTCGTAACGCTTGCTACATTTGCAATGCATGCACGTTGCCAAATAATTTTTGATATTGTTTTGATTTTTATAAGGGTATTTACCATATTTTCATGTTTATAACAATATTGATAAAAATGCAAATTATTTTGCAATAAAGACTAATTTCAGCGAGTTGCAAAATATAAAAATTGAAATCTCAATGTCAAATGTTGTATTCTCTGCAGAGATGTTTCCTAAAAGTGTGGAATCTTGATGATCAACGAAGTGATTGGATATGCTGTGTTTCTTCTTGTGGCGTTTTTGCTTTGCGAATCGAAGGATATGTTATTGAAGCGTGGTATGAGGCCAGTTTTGTTCGGAATCGCGTTTCAGCTCGTTGTTGCGTTCGCTTTGACAAATATCCAGGTATTCATAACAGCCCTTGAAAGCGCGGCCGGAGGCGTCATGAAATTGAAGGATGCGACTCTGGAAGGAACAAAATTCGTCTTTGGATACTTGGGCGGAAGCGATTTGCCGTTCGACCTAAAAGCCGGCGGTTCGACATTCGTTTTCGCGTTTCAAGCGCTGCCTACAATAATATTAGTTGGAACTTTATCGGCCATTTTGACGTATTTGAAGGTATTACCTTTTCTTTCGAAAGTAATCGGATCCGTTTTCAAATTAGTTTTTGGCGTCAAGGAATCGGTCGGAATCGTGAGCGCTGCAAAAATTTTCGTCGGTCAATTGGAAGCTCCTCTCTTGATTAAAAGTCAACTGGAGCGACTCTCGAAACAAGATATGTTCATAATCATTTCCCTGGCATTTGCAACGGCTTCTGCATCTGTTATGCCGATTTATGCCGGCGCGCTCGAGGTCGTTTGTCCGGACGCTATGAAGCATATTTTGATAGCAAGCGTAATCAGCGTGATTTCTGTTTTGATCGTTTCGTCAATAATTATGCCACGAGAAGATGAGCTGGCAGAGAACAGAAACGCATTGGGAAATCAGCCATACAATAGCTTCATGGTGGCTATCTCGAAAGGCCTTAATGACGGCATTTCCGTCTGGCTTAGCATCGTCGGCGCGCTGATTGGCATGGTCGCGCTGATTGCTCTTGTCGATCTCATACTCGCCCAACTGCCGCTTTGCTCAGGCTCGCCGATAACTCTCCAGCGAATTTTCGGCATAATTATGTATCCTATCGCTTGGCTCATCGGTATCGATAAATCCGACATACTCGCAGTCGCGCAGATCCTCGGAACGAAACTCGTCTTGAACGAAACAATAGCCTATTTCGAGCTCGCCAAAGCAGCTATCTCTCCGCAAAGTGTTTGCAAAACCATATACGCCATAAACAACTTCGGCAACTTCGCGTGCATAGGCATAACCGTAGGCGGCATGGCAACGCTCGCCCCCGGGCAAAAATGTGTGACTCAAATCGCCTGGAAAGCATTCACAGCCGGATTATTAGCAACATTCATCACAGCCGCCCTGATGGGAATGCTGGTGTATTCATAACTTTATTAAAATAATAAAAAGCAGACCAGCAACAGAATTATTTAGAGATTTTCTTTGTAGTGGAATTGCGAATCAATAGATATTTGTAGAAACTGTTCGAAATATTATCGATACTGTAATAAGAAAGTATCTGCAAAATCAATTACAAGATATGCAATATATAGAAGTC
>BNWD01000030.1 GCA_025998575.1 Alphaproteobacteria bacterium
CCTAGTGGAGCTACCTAACTCCTTCTTTTTATGCTTTAAGCATAGGCTTAGCGTATCATATTTGCATTTAGGATATGTTGATTTTTACTACTCTCATAAAGATATTTTAAGTCAATATATCTGGTGGGCAACAAGCTCACGAAATAGTTCTGATAAATTTATAAAAGTCGTCTAGTTGACAACCCCTTACTAGAATCAGCCTGACTTTTTAGTTGACATATCCAATAAGCGGAGTGATATCGTATAGATATCAGCATAGTTTTGCTGATGTTTTTCAAAAAATTTAATCAAAAAAGATTCATATTAGTAACAAGGAGAAAAGAATGAATATTTTATCAAAATTAACAGAAAAAGTGACAATGTTGGAAACTAATATAGTGCATAATCAAACTAGCTTTGAGAAATTCAATGAATGCTTCGAAACAAGAGCTTCTGTGAAAGCTATGCAATGCTCTTTGGATCTTGGAAGTACGTTCGAGCTAATCATACTCAAGCCACCAACTAGATTTAGCCAAACCAACTTCTCTGCAATAAAATGGAGAAATAATATATACGAAATCAAATCTCAACTCAAAACTATCAAAAATAAGTTTCTAAAGGGAACAGTGAGACTATGCTAAAAAGTACTTGGACTATCAATCAGTTATGGTTTTGATAAACAGCTTATTAGTGAGAAAATTAGAAGATGCACATTCATATGTAATTGATTTTGCGCATACTCTCTTAATTATAGTATCAGTAGTATTTTCGACAGTTTTCGCAAAATAGAATTGCGGAATATTTACCATTTATATTTAAAAATTCATACATAACGCCACACAATAGTTAAACCTGATGAGTTTTTCTTTTCAAGATCATTTTTTTTCCAGGAAATTCACAGTTCTGTTAACACTTTTTTAATAATTTTATGTTTAAAGAACTCCTTCTCTTTATGCATTAAGCATAAGCTTATGCATACCATATTTGCATTAATATTCCGTTAATTTTCACCTCTCTCACAAAAATATTTATTTGTCAATAATCATATAAACCACTCATCCTGCCGCATATGATGAGTATTTCTTTGAGTCTCCAGGTGAGGGAGAGAGACATTTATCTCGTTGCTCTCGATTATAATAACTACAAATATCACTACGCCAAACGACAGACTTTTTCGCTAAGATTTAATAAATGTTACACATAGCAGTAATCGGATGCAAAGCCCACGTTATTGTTATTAAATAGTAATTTAATGCTGATAAGTTGTTTTATACTTTTTATATGGCTATAAGATTTTGCATTATTTGTTGTTTGTGCCGTTTGAGAAGTTTCACATGATGCTAATATAATCGCTGAGCAGAATGAAGATCCGGTTATTTCAGGGTTTCACAGAGTTATTCAGAAACACTTTCCAGGAACTATTGTAAAGAAAACAGAAACCACAATACATACATGTGAGATCTATAGGTGTTCAAGATGCAGCTTCGTCATGGTTTGGCAAAATCCGTGAATATTGGTACCAAAAAACGAAACGCTCTTTATCAAAGAGGCGCAAAAGTGTGTTATCCTCGGCAACCTTTCAGTAAAAGAGATTGGATTGTATTTTCCCCCTAACATAATTCAGCTTGATGACAAAATGGATATTCATATTTCGGATTTCATAGATGCTCTTTATTTATTTGAGTTAACCATTTGTTTTAGCGAAGGAAAAGTTGCTAAAAATATCTTGATGGACGCCTTCAAGAAGTCAGCTCTAGCAATTGGATTATTGCCTAAATACGGATTTTTTCACGAAGATTTGGGCGAGCGCAACATTCTTTATGATATCAATACTCGAAAAATATTGATAATAAACAATAAAGCCGTTCGCAAAGCGCAGAATACGGACCGTGAGTTTAGTTATTTGTTGCAGCTAAAAGAATTGCTGAGTATTTATATTTGCACCAATTACTTTAACAGCATTTACTAACTCAAAAATCCACAAAATCTCATTGATATAGCTATAAATTTCATCAACCATCACCAAAATAGTTACGATCCATTCATAGCGACTATAAAATACCTCATCGAATATACCGTAAAAAGAGTGATGCACAAGAGCGAGGAAGAAAAAATAATTATCACACTGGAATACTAAAACTACTTGGCTTTTATGGGCTAGAGATGTAGATATAAACGTATATTTTATTTATAGCGCCGAAGTGAACTTGTTAATTTACGATTCTGCAAATACCAAAGAGGAACGAGCTAGCCTTTTTTCACACTTAAAATAATATATTTTTGATGCAGATATCAATTGAATTGTAATTTTGGAGTTAGCAACTATTTACGCTCATGACAATAATTAAGTTTATCAACAACGAAAAGCTCCAGCATTATTTTTGCAAGATAATATATTGGCACTGAGTTGTAAAACTCTACTAAACATGTCTTAGATTTGGTAACTATATGCTGTATAAACTTAGGAATTAGCAATCTCATCCACCTACATCAATGCGCTAAAACAGACCATGTTCCTGTCAACAACAGTCCATATTCCAACCATATTCTCTTTTTTGAATATAAGTTATAAAGCTCATCCATCTCTAAGCTTTCAACATTTTTCAACTTTTTCTTTTCTTGTTTAAGCATCAGTTCAATGACATTTAAAACCTCGCTATTCTTCAAAATCCATTTCCTTCAAGGTATAGCTTCAGAGCAATACTTCATTTTACACTATTTTCTACCAAACTTTTAGAACGATTACAATCCTTGCGCATACTTACACATACAGACTCCTCTCTTGCAAATATGTCCAGGCATTTTTCTATATTATAAGTCGCCCGTAACTAATTGTTTGCCAATTACGAATAAACAGTATTTATATCTGAGCTCACGACTAACTATTTCATGGCAAGTTATTTTTTACAGCATTTTAGTCTATTATTTATCTTGCTTTTTATTGTAAAATATGAATGTTATAAGTAATTGTTTATATAATTATGATATAAGGCAGTGTATTTTATAATTTTTATAATCTTTGCAAAATTTATATATAAGCATTCTTATGTGCAAATAATGTTATTTTTTCAATGCGTTCTCGGGCTTATCTATGGTTGGCAGTTGCTTTAAATTAATGCGGAGATAATCCTAAATGAATATTTTCGAATAAATGCCTATATTTTAGCTATTATCATGATTTCCTACATTAAATCTCTAAAATAAGGCGCGAAACTACTCGCCTGCAGTATTCTTATGGGCCGAGCTCGTGTTTATAGGGCCGTTTAGAAGTGGCTATTTCTGAACTGATAGTTGGAATTTGCCATGTATTGTTCATCTTCTCACAATAAAAAATAAATTTCCTAACTATTACCAGTAATTCTTCTCCAGAAGTGTGAGTCGTAGGTTTGGATTGGCAATGCGGCGGTGGTGTAGAAATACAAAACCAAGCCGAATGAGTGGGCTATATCTTGTACGGAAAGCCAATTTGGAATTTCCACAACTGGAGTATGATTTGAGCCTGGAGATGTGTTGATAGCCAATAGCTCTTGCAAATAGTGGCTGCAATTCCACCAGGCGGAAAAAGCTATAGGCAAAATGCCATTAGGACTATTTTCCGTTTCAGGCAACATTAAAATGGCGCACATATAATTTTCCAGTTTCCACCTTTTTTCATTAGGAAGCATCAACATGAAATAATTTACGATATTTAACAAAATAGGCAAACCATTCAGAGCTTCTGATGTTCGCTTATGAAAAGGAACCTCAAAATTACCTAATTTCAGCATAGCCCAAGGATTGTTTGAGCAAAATCCACTATCACAGCAAGCAGTGCAGGCCAAGATTATCTTCAATATATTTTTCATTTTTTACCTCCCCAAAAATTTTAATTTCTATGTCGTAAACGACACACCTGTTATAAAACCTGATATAAACTGAGAACTAACTCGAGTTTACGAATACTCTCATATAGGCGTTATTTTGAAAATTGACTTTTTCAGAGACGATTGAATATATCTTTAATATACTGTTCATTTTCTACTCCATAAATTTTTTTGCAAATGCTTCGTCAATATACTGTTATATTTAAAATATACTTCATATTTTTTTCAGCAATTCACAAATATATATTGCAATTATTGAACACACCTTTAACGTATTTACCACTTTTCTCCACATAATTTTCTTTGTAAAAACTTGCATACGCTCTAATTTATTACTTGTTATTACATATATATTTTTCATAATATCCATCCTTTATTTTCTAAACACTTACGTTGCAAATATCGTTTTTCCACTAGACATGACAATTTCATACAGATATCATGCAGCGAGCTATCAACAACGTTTAAACATATCTTTAATGTGCTTTTTCACTTTTTCTTCCTACAAATAGGTTAGTTACAATTTTACATATAGGTTTTACGGATCAGAGGCATGTAATCGCATTTTATTTCCAAGAACTTTTAAAGTATAACTGCCAGTTATTAAGTTAATTTTTTTTCATAATCTCTCTCCTTTATTTATTATAGTTGTTTTCTTGATTTTATGTGGCAATTCCTTGGTGCTCGTTGACTATAGAGATTGCTTGGTTTCCGAAACCCGAAGAAAGAACCTGGCCAGCAATAGTTTTCCAGATATGTAAAAGGTTGTTCTGAGTTCAGCGGCTTGCCAAAGTTTCTCAAAAACAATTTTAGCTGATTTTCGATCTGCTTATTATCTTTAGGCCGCAAATTGTTAAGTGTGCGTTTTTCATTGTCCTTGAGCTCGGCAACAAAAATGGCATTTTTAAATGAAAACTGATTAAGTATCGTATGCCCCTCATCGTTAAGGTGCGCTGAAGATGAATTGACCAGGGTTAATATCTTCTGAAATTTTCTGGCCACTCCGCAATTGGCCGCCAAACAAAAAATAGCAACAAAAACTATAGTCCTTTTCATCGTAAAACACCTCCGCATCCTATCCAAGCTATTTTTAGTATAACACACTTTTTTGCCAAAACACAACATATCAGGTTTCACTTTTTGCTAAATATTTGGATTATCAAATAATTACGGCTATGTATAAAATTTATCAGACCTGAGCGAAAAACGCTGTCTCTTGGAGTCTCAAAGAAATACTAATTATAGTTGTTAAAATTTATTTTAAGAAGACTGTTAGTATAGTTAGAGAAAAATCCATTAGTTATAGATTCATAACCATTTCGTAAACCTATTGAGTTTAGAGATATATTGACAAATAAATATTTCTGTGAAAGTGTTGAAAATTAACGGAATATTAATGCAAATGTGATATACTAAGCTTATGCTTAAAGCATAAAGGTTAAGGAGTTATGCATTCCCCCGATGTGAGAGCACTTTATCACAAAAACATTAAGAAAGTGTTAACAAAACTGTTAATTTCCTGTGAAAAAATAAATCCTTAA
This sequence comes from Alphaproteobacteria bacterium, assembly GCA_025998575.1. Lineage (GTDB taxonomy): Bacteria > Pseudomonadota > Alphaproteobacteria > RUG11792 > RUG11792 > BNWD01. The sequence continues at coordinate 5,384 of BNWD01000030.1, forward strand.
ATATAGATGGTAATTATAACCAAAAACTGTTAGAAATACTAGCTACTCTATAATAAGAAAGTATGCGCAAACTCAATTGCAAGAGATGGATAATACATAGGAGATTCTTCTTGATTTAAACTCTATCTATTGCGCATGAGTGGTTTATACAACACATAGTCACAAAGTCTGATACGTATTTAGTAAAGTCTTGCAACTCAATACGAAGATATTGCCTTAACCAAAGAGAATGTTATAAAATTCAGTTAAATTGCTTGTTGATAAACTTAACTGTTGTCGTAACAGCAAATAGTTGCCAATCCCTTATCATCTGCCAATTTCCACATTTTATATTCTCTTAATTAAAACATGAATAATACCGCGCTATGCTTCTTTTGAGTTACGATTAAACCTTATAATTATTTAATTATATCTTTTTGATGCAAAAAAATTTACAAGGTAATGTTGTCTTTAACATATAACTATGCGTTGTATATTACATTTGCAACAATAAAGCTTCTTTAGAGATTTCAATAACGTTATGGAAATAGTTTCGTATTTTGTATATCAATTATTCTTGAAATTATTTTTTTAATGTGTTAACCTTACGAAAGTATTGGCCCTTGTGGCGGAACTGGTAGACGCAGCAGACTCAAAATCTGCCGTTCGCAAGGACATGGGAGTTCGATTCTCCCCGAGGGCACCACTTTGCTTTATTATTTTTTGTGGTTTTAAGTTTGCTATCTCGGCCCATTTCCATGAAATATGCGATATTTTCCAGTTTGTTTTTTCTCCAGCTTCGCAATTACACTTGAATTTCACACAGTTTATTTCGAAATATTCATCATCAGCAAATACACAAAAAGAAAAACATAAAATTAACAGTATCTTTCTAAACATAAAAACCGTGCACAAATAGTATTACAAACATAATGACAAAATTAAGTTAATTTTTGGTTAATGCTCAGGAATTCATGCTTGCAATTTCTGAGAAAGTTTTGTAGCATAAAAATATATGCCTTGCTTGTCGCGTGGTGGCAGGCTTTTCGTTGAGTTGGCGATTAACCGGAAGGAGAAATATGAGTTTTTATGAGGTTGTGTTCATTGTGAAGCAGGAGGCGTCGGCTAGTCACGTTGATGCAGTTGCGAAGAGCGTTATTGAGATTATAAAGAATAATGGTGGAGAGGTGTCGAAAACCGAGTTTTGCGGGCTTCGTATGTTTGCATATCCTATACAAAAACGTAAACGAGGCCACTATATTTTGTTGAATGTGACTGCTGAGGGCCAATGCATCAGTAAAGTCGAGCGGCTACTTCGCTTGAACGAGGATGTTTGTCGATTTTTGAACGTGAAAGTTGATGAATTGGACAATAATCCATCCGCTTTGATGCGCCGTGCGACGCGAGAAGTTGCTTAATATTATATGGAGTTAGAAAAATGACAATAGAAAATCAAAACAATCATCAAAATCAGAAGACTGCGCAAAAAATAGACTATAAAGATGTTCGGCTTTTGACGAAGTTTGTTTCTGAAAAAGGCAAAATTATTCCAAGTAGAGTTAGTTCTCTGCATTTGAAACGGCAACGAGAAATCGCTCAAGCGATAAAGCGCGCACGATTTTTAGCACTTATGCCTTATGTTGTTAGTTAATTAGTTTTTCGTTTTATTATGATAGTAACTGGCAAAAGAGGGATAATCATGGGAATGGCCAATAAGTTTTCGATAGCTTATGGCATTGCTGGATCCCTAAAAAACCAAGGCGCCGCACTAATTTTTACAGCGCAATCTGAACGTTTTAAAGAGAAAATTTCAGATACTATTGCTGAGTTTTCTAAGCATGATGTGTTTGTTTGCGATGTGACAAACGAAGGAGAAATTGAGCGGGTTTTTAAAGAGATTAACGACAGAGTTGGAAATATAGATTTCCTTGTTCATTCTATCGCGTTTTCAGATAAAAATGAATTGCGAGGTCAATATTCTCAAACAACAAGAGAAAATTTCTTAAATACATTAAATATATCTTGCTATTCGCTGACGGAGATTTGTCGCTTCCTACCTATCATTATGAAAGACGGAGGCTCTGTCTTAACATTGACTTATTATGGATCTGAAAAAGTTGTTCCTAATTATAATGTTATGGCAGTCGCGAAATCAGCTTTGGAAACAAGCGTTAAATATCTCGCAAATGATCTTGGAGAATATGGAATAAGAGTGAACGCAATCTCTGCTGGACCTATTAAGACACTTGCCGCTTCTGGAATTCATGAATTTTCTAAGATTCTAGAACTAGAGCGTGATAGAGCCCCCCTCAAAAGAAACGTTACTCAAAAGGATATAGGGGATGCTTGTTCATTCCTAATAAGCGATATGGCCTCTGGAATCACAGGGCAAATCCTACATGTCGACTGCGGAAGCAGTATTGTCGGCATGACGATATAATTGCTGATTCCTGCGAGCTTCCGTTGTGTCCTAGTGTCATCTGTGTGAGGTTTTTGCGTAATCACGCTAAAACCTATATTTGTTTTTCTGAGGAATAAGACAGAGATTCTCGGCAATAACAGCATACTTAGAGGTCTCAAGAGCATCGGAATATTTTTTATTACAATGATTCAAGCGCGAATCAGAATTTTTCATCCAAATATAAATAGGCCATCAGGTTTCTTCTAACAGTAAAAATATAAAGTAACTTATTGGGATTAACAGCTAGCTACGGCTATATTAGATTATAAATTTGTAAAATGTTTTTGTAAAATGTTTGAGATAGGAGTTTGTGCAAATATATATGAGCATAACAATAGCTATAGTTTAATAAACTTTATTTGAGACTCTGCAAAATATGGACTGCTGGCGGCTGGAACCGGCTCTGTTTTAGTGCGCTTGAGATAGATATCTTGAGATTTGTGTTCATTGAAAAGAGTGCGAAACAAGATGTCTTATATGAATATAGAAACCATATGTACTGGCGCACTCGTACGAGCAGATAATTTCTAAATTTATAGAATATATAGTTTTCAAGCGCAATTAAGCGCTCTTTGCTTTTTTAATTAGGCATTATTCAACATCTTTTTATCTAAATTATTCATATAATTTACAAATTCATTGAATATTAGGACTTGT
>BNWD01000031.1 GCA_025998575.1 Alphaproteobacteria bacterium
ACAAGTCCTAATATTCAATGAATTTGTAAATTATATGAATAATTTAGATAAAAAGATGTTGAATAATGCCTAATTAAAAAAGCAAAGAGCGCTTAATTGCGCTTGAAAACTATATATTCTATAAATTCAGGAATTATTTTCTTGTTCTTTTCTTGAATATAAACCAATACTCCATAATCAGCCGACAGGATAGATCCATTTGGCGCTCTGCCCGTAACTCGTTAATACTTAATAGGAACGAAGCTCCTCTCGTGGACTGAAAAATATTCTTATTATCTGAGATGCGCAACTGGTTGTAGTGATGATATAGATATAGGCAATGAATTTAACGAAGCTTTGAGCGAAATAAACTTGTGGGGAGCCGATTATTCTTGGCCTTTTATTGTCTGATTGATAAAGAAACTCAGAATGATAGATATATATATTTTAAGAGCGCCTTTGGAGAAACTGCATACGATAATCGTAATCATACGCTTGACAACTATTTATAGTTGGCTTGTCGAACATGAATTTTGCCTCCTCCCTCAGGATGCTAGAAACAAGATCGTAAATAGGCTCGCTCCTTTTTGTATATAAAAACCCCCTCCCAACAAGCAAGTGTTGAATTCGCGCAGTTCTAATGAAGTCAAGCTTGAGTTTGTCAAAGTAGCAAGGGGCGGCCTGGTCAGCTTTTTAAAAAGCTGACCGCGGCCTTTGCGAGCCCGCAGCTGGCATTCGCCAGCAAGGCCGCCAACTTGCCAAGTTTTATATGATTGTTAACAACTTTTATTGTGGTAGACAAAGCCATCACTTCATAGGTGAAGCTGACTTACTCCTTCCCTTTATGCTTTAAGCATAAGCTTAGTATATCATATCATATTTGCATTAATATTCCGTTAATTTCCAACAGTTTCACAGAAATATTTATCTATCAATATATCTCTAAACTCAATAGAGTCACAAAATATCCTGCTCATATTTACATTTCAAAGAGAGAAGTATTTATCTGAGTACATCAAAAATTGAACAATTAGTTTCAGAACGTAGTTTTTTCTTTGGGATTAACTAGTTATGGTTTTTATAAACAACTAGTCAAAAAGAGATTAAGAAGAAGTTTCTATGCATTGCAATTGATTCTGCGCATACTTTCTTATTATAGTATCGCTAACATTAACATTCTTTTCTATATCAGTATATTCTCTAAATAATTCTCTTGCTGACCTACCTTTTACTCTCTGCATGATATGAGATGTAGATACCTTCGACTCACTTCGTTACTATCATATTTATGTTTTCAGACTTGCTCTATAAACACCTTTTTTCTATATTCATTGACGATCATTTCTTTGAATCTACAAGTTATGGATAGCTACATTTATCTCGTTGCTGGCTCAGGATTTTCATCACTGTTCAATTGTGTAAAACGTGACCTAACAGAGTTATGCAAACGCGTAGACTCAGACTCAGGCACTAAAAGAGAAAAAGATTCAATGCATTCTAGTAAATTAAATTTGAGACCGGCAGGTAACATAGAATTTTTTATAGAATATTCTAACTGTTTCAAATCGTTAGTCAAAACAGCATCAACAATATTTCCAACATGGAGGAAAAGCAAATAAGCGCACGCCTCAACAACAGTACTATCGTCATTATTCAAGTGCTTGATCAACCATTTGCTAAAAAGCGAAGAATCAAACATAGAATTAACTAAACTATCAGCTATAGGAAACAAAAAATTCTTATGACTCAAGAATGAGTTAATGGATTTTCCAAGAACGTTCGAAAACGAATTGAGTAAGCGATGACAACCACCAAACGAGCTCACCAAACTAGCCCAAGCAAAACTCGCGGAAGCAGAACATGGAGAGCAATCAAAAAGCACGTAGGCAGAACAGATGTCCGGCGGTAAACTCGAGAATAAATACAAACGATCCTCATCGCTTAAATAAGATGAATTGACAGCATTGACAAACTCATCAAAAAAAATATTTTTGCAAGCGAGAAGAGAGTCAAATATTTGCCCAATAGCCTGTTCCAGCAAAGCAGAGATATGCATATCTGCCAAAGGATCGCAGACATGTTCCTTTAAACGCTTAACATATAATTGACCAAAACGAGTTCGCGGCTCCAAAAAACACGAAGAAGTATTACAACTACAGATTCCTGAAAGTAGACGAACGCAAATCTCTTTAACAGAATTCAAACATTTCCTTAAGAATAAATCCGAAGGGACATCAGACTCAAACATTTTGTCCAAAGTACATGAGTATTTGTCAAAAGCAGAGGAAGAGCTACCGAGCTCGTTAAAATTGCAAGCCGCGGCTTCCTTCCAAGAAAGCTGAAAAAACGCTACCAAACATATGATAGTTTTTACAAAATTATTTGCCATAAGACTGCCCCTTAAAAAACATAGACCTAAGTAGTTGACTTATTATAGCATAAAAACGTCAGATTCAAAGAATTATTGAAAAGCGAACAGCGAACCGCATTTGCCAAAAAGAGTAAATTTTTAGTTAAAATACCAACAAAAATTTCATATAGGTAAAATGCAATCGTTGGACGATATGTCTTCAAAAGATTCCCATTGATATGTCTGCAAACATTAAAATGTTCAGAACTGTAAGTTGTAAAAACGTAGTTTGACGAACTTTCTTCGCGCAGGCACTTGTTCTAGTTAAATAAATATTAAGGCCAAAAGGAAACTGTCAACTAGATACTGTTATGCATAAGTTACCAAATCAGAAACATGCTTAGCAGATCTTACAAGTGATGATATTACCTTAATCAAAAAGAATGCCGGAGCCTTCCGTAAATTGCATTCAACAACAATCTTGTAAAAGAATTAATTTGGTGGTAAGATGAAAACATGTATATTTGAAAATATGAAGAGATATGGCTTCTCACGAATCAGCAAAGAAGAGCATCAGGAAGTCGGCCAAGAGGCAGATTATTAACACGATGAGGCGGAGTAGAATCAAGACTTTTGTGAAGAAGGTTGAGGAAGCTTTGGCGCAAAATCTTGGGAAAGAGCCGATTTTGGCTGCTTTTTCGACTATGCAAAAGGAGGTTATGCGCGGAGCTTCGAAGGGCATTATGCATAAAAATACAGCATCACGGAAGATTTCTAAAATGTGTTCTCGCGTCAAATTAGCCATCGGTGAATCTAGATAATTTGAACCTATTTGATGTCGCCATCATAGGAGCGGGAGTCGCAGGGCTTTATGCCGTCTATTGTTGCGGAGTCGCCGGTTTGGATGTTTGTATTATCGAGGCTTTAGGCCGTGTCGGCGGTCAATGCAAGGCGCTTTATCCTGAAAAAAAGGTCTATGGAGTGCCTGGCTTTATTGATGAAACTGCGTGTGCGTTCATAGAGAAATTGACAGTGCAATGTTTGGCTTACGCTAAAGAAAAGCTTTTTTCTCAGAAAGTTACGATGGTTTCGAAAACAGATGATTTTTTTAAGATTGAAACATCGAAAACAACCGTTTTCGCCAAACACATTATTATAGCTTCTGGAATCGGAGAGATGACTCCGAACGCGCCAAATATCAAGGGATTAACAGAAACTAATTCCGAATTCGTTCAATATTATTGTATGAAGACTGATTTGTATAAGGGAAAGCTTGTTATTGTCGCTGGAGGCGGTGATTCGGCTGTGGACCTTGCTATAAATATATCATCTTTTGCCAAGAAGATATTTTTGATTCACAGAAGAGAGGCTCTAGCTTGCGAACCTTGTAAGCTGAAGGATTTGGAACATCTTGCATCGCATGGAAAATTGGAAATAATCCTTGATACATTAATTGAGGAAGTGGATTCTGCAAGGAAAATAGTGAAAACAAACAAGAGAGAATTCTCTGTCGATTATATAGTTTTTTGTTACGGTTTTCGGGCGAATGGAAGCCTGATTCAAGGGCTTGAAAATCTAGGCGTTGAGTTTGAAAATAACTTAATAAAAATCGATATAAACACACTTATGACTACAACCAAAAATTGCTACGCCATAGGCGATGCAGTGACATACGAAAACAAGAAAAAAAACATAGTTTCATGCTTCTTCGAAGCAGACAGAGCGGCAAGACATATAGTCAAATGGCGCAAAAGATAAATTTAATACTTCTATTACGCAACAAAAACAATATGTAGGAAATATCGCGCAATCGATAATATTTAATAGATATTTTTGAGGCAACTCGTTTCCATTTTCTTAGAAGTTAGAAAACGTCAAATTAAGTAGCAAGACTTTTTCATAACAATAGTACAATCAGCATAGCCAAAAGCATCTTTGATGAGTGCCAATGTGTGATTTGTTATTTATAATTCACTACTTATGGTTAAGAGTTTTTAAACGTTTTTTGCAAGCTAACCTCTTCTTATACGCTAATAATGGATTAATTGATGAAATAATTTGCAGAGATAGCAACTTGCAAATAGGGATTTTTTATTTCATAATATCGCTATATTTTTATTTATTCCGGTTATTAATTTCAATCAACAAGTGAGTAATAGCGTCAACTCTGTTTCTGATGACAAACGTTCAAATTGTTAGTAAATACAATACTGTTTGCATGAAATTATAAATTTTTCATATACAAGTAGTTTTTGAAATTTATGTTGGCATAGAGATTACTGCGCCATCAGAACTATAGCAATAACAGTTAATTCCAATATGTATTTTATACATTTACATTCTGACATTTGATGACTTCTAAGTTCTTCTTTTTCATCTCTATAAACTCGTCTATAAAGCAAAATACTAAAGTGATATCTCTTTTAAACTAATAAAATATTAATCGGATTTTTGCCTATAGATTATTTATTTTAATCATTCTATATCTCAATCTCAAATATTTCAACAAAATGCTCTTTGTAAAATTTGCATCTTAAAAAAATTTCTTAACTAAAACTTAATTCGTGCTATTGGAGCAGATTAAATGTTATATGAAGGCTTATCTTCTCTAATAGTCATGAGCTTCGATTAAATGCTGGTGTAGAAACGAATTCTTGTTATAACGTGAAAATGGATTATTGATGAGCTAATGCCGTATATATAGCAGTTTGATGTTTGAAGGCGATAATAGCAGAAATGACGTGAGCAATTATATTTATATATAACTGCAACATCTAGATACAAACAATTGCTTGTATCTAGCAAAATTCAAATTTATATAGTATGCATTTGTAAAAATTATCTATGATCTAGATCATGTTCGTAATATCTTTTTCTATTAAGTTTTGTCACTATATTAATAAACTCATTCTACGTAGCGTATGCGCGAAACTTTTTAAATTTGTAATGTGTTCATGTGCCAAATCAACAACGTTTATAAATTTACTGCGTAATATTTTTGCGCATCCTTACTGACAAATATTGACAAGATTAATTTCGCAATATTAATTATTATGTTGGCTTTATTAAGAAGAGAGCATATAGAAATCTACCGATGAATAACACATGATAACTGAATTCGGAATGTAAATTTCCACTTATAACAGCTGTTGAACTATTTGTAATCGCTGAGAAATGCTTGCTAAATACATACAATATTTATCATTTTCCAAATGCCCCAACAAACATTTGTTCAATATTTTACAGTATCGCCATAAATATAAAAATATTTGTGTTCATTAATATATGAGTATATTATAACTAAAGGTAAATTCTCAGATACTTTTAGTATGCAAAACATTAGGCTATCTCGTTGTCAGTTCGTTTCACGATGCTGATGAATGCCTGTTCGAGGGTTGGTTCTGCGTAGTTTGTGCAGAGTTTTTTGAGGTCGTCTGGTGTTCCAGTGGCGCGTACTTTGCCTTTATAGACCAGCGAAATTTCGTCGCAATTCTCAGCTTCGTCCATGAAGTGAGTCGTGACGACTATGCTGATTCCGTGCTGAACCATGGAGTTTATGTGCAGCCAAAATTCCTTCCTAGTGATCGGATCGACGCCAGAACGGTTTTGGCTAAAATTTATAAGAGTTAAGCGAAAAACACAGTTGCTTGCGGTTGTGAAGAGAATTATTAAAATATTCCAATATAAAAAAGTGTGGGCAAAGTCAATTACAAGAGATAAGTCTCTTTTTGATCTAAACCTCTATCTATTGCACATTGAGCTGGATATCAAAACAGTAGGCTGGTGTTAATCCTCTGGAACAGGTTCTGTTTTAGGGCGGTTGAGATATTTCATATGAATATAAAAACAGTGTGCAGCGATGCGAATTACTCGTACTGGGAAAATAAGTCCTATTTACTAGAGTCTTGCAGCACAATACCAAGGTATTATCTTAATCAAATTGAATGTTATAACCTTCCGTTAAGTTGCTTGTTGATAAACTTAACTGTTGCCGTAGATAGCTGTCAATTCCAAAAAATGGCTGCACAAATATAGAGGAAAATTATGTAGATTGCGGATGATTGGTTTATATAATAATTCGAAAATATTATACAAAAAACTTGGATTTAAATTTTGCAGCAAAATAAGCAGAATAATACGTAAGCGTTATAAGTTCATCTCGTCGTCCGTTCGTTTCACGATGCTGATGAATGCCTGTTCTAGGGTTGGTTCTGCGTAGTTTGTGCAGAGTTTTTTGAGGTCGTCTGGCGTGCCAGTGGCGCGTACTTTGCCTTTATAGATCAGCGAAATTTCGTCGCAATTCTCAGCTTCGTCCATGAAGTGAGTCGTGACGACTATGCTGATTCCGTGCTGAACCATGGAGTTTATGTGCAGCCAAAATTCCTTCCTAGTGATCGGATCGACGCCAGATGTCGGTTCGTCCAAAAACAGAACCTGAGGCTTGTGCATGATCGAGCAGGCCAGTGCAAGCCGTTGCTTGAAGCCAAGAGAGAGGAGCGCAGTGTTGACGTTTTCAAGGTGTTTCAGGTGAAAAACGTCCAGCATATAGTTGACAGCGTCCTTCTTCTTTTGGCCAACAAGCCTGTATGCTCCGGAAAAAAACTCGAGATTTTGGCGAACAGACAAAACAGGATATAGAGAAAATTTTTGAGCCATATATCCGAGATTCATTTTTGCATCGCTGCCCATCTCTGATATGTCTATGCCGGCTATTTTGGCGCTCCCAGAATCCTGACTCAAAAGCCCGCAAAGCATACGAAAAGTGGTCGATTTGCCAGATCCGTTTGGTCCGAGTAAGCCCAATATCTTGCCTCGTTTGACGCTAAACGAAACATTGTCAACAGCAGTGAAACTTCCGAATCTTTTAGTTAGCGAAAAAGCCTCGACAACGTTCTCAGATCCGCCAAATTCCGTTCCATTGAAATATTCAGCGACTGGCGATTCCTTCTCTTTCAAGCCGCCCAAGATATCGATACAGGCATCCTCAAACGTCGGCTTTGTTTTGGCAGGAGCGTGCGAAACGCCAAACGAATTCGTCGCATAAGCAGTTATTTCGTCGATTTTTCCTTCGCCATTCACAATAAATCTGACGCTTTGGCCTTGAATGACGGAATCAATAATGCCGTTTTGTTTCAAAAGTTCGGCCGAAAAAAACCTTCTGTTTTCGGAAATGTTTCGAAACGCGAACACTCTGCCATCGACCTCCTTCATAGCCTTTTTTGGACATCCTTCGAATATGACTTTGCCATCGTTTAGCAAAATGACATGGTCCAGAATCTCGGCCTCGTCCAAATACGCCGTGCTCCAAAGAACTGTAGTTTGGTCGTCAAGCATGGAATTAACCATAGCGATCAGGTCTTGCCGAGAAATCGGGTCGACTCCGACAGATGGCTCGTCCAAGATCAAAATTTTCGGTTTTTGCAACAAAGAGCAGGATAATCCAAGCTTCTGCTTCATTCCTCCGGATAGATTGCCAGCCAGCCTGTTTTTAAATGGGCCAAGCTTAGTCATCTCCAAAACTCGCTCAAACGCCTCCGTTTTCTCTTGCTTCGAAAGTTGCCTTATTTTCGCGTAAAGTTCAAGGTTTTCGATAATGCTCAAATCCTCATAAAGCCCAAATTTCTGCGGCATATAAGAAGTCATTTTGTGTAGCTCGTCAAGAGATAATCCGGCAGAATTCCTGCTGTTTTCTCGAAACTCCAACGTTTTGCCATCAATAACGATATCGCCAGAGTCAGGCGTCATAATCCCAGCAACTATCCGAAGAAGCGTCGTTTTCCCGGCTCCATCAGGCCCAATAAACCCAACAATCTTGTTGCTCAATATACTGCAACTCACTCTGTCCAACGCAGTCAATTTGCCTCTGTTGAATGTCTTCGTCAGGGATTTAATTTCGATCATGTGTTATTCATCGGTAGATTTCTATATGCTCTCTTCTTAATAAAGCCAACATAATAATTAATATTGCGAAATTAATCTTGTCAATATTTGTCAGTAAGGATGCGCAAAAATATTACGCAGTA
>BNWD01000032.1 GCA_025998575.1 Alphaproteobacteria bacterium
ACGCAAATATCTACCAAACTATGAGAGCTATTGCAATACTTACACACCTCAATACACATACAAACTCATCTCCCAAATATGCGCAAACATCTTGCTATAGGCTATCCGTAATCTGTTGTTAATCCCAAGCGATATGAGTTATAGATATAGGCTTTTAACTAAAACATAATAGTGCTTTTTAATTATTTCAGTATTTTTCTATACGCGCAGATTATTGGTATATTTGATGCGAGGCAGATGGAGAATAGGGCTTGCCAAGAAAGAGATTCGACGATGATGCCGCAGCTGGATGAGGCGAACACTCTGAAGATAGAGCCGATTGAGAGAAGTGCAGTGTAGTTTACTATGTCTGAGTCTGAATTCTGGGCGACGTATGTTCTGAAGATCACTGTTGAAAATCCGAATATAAATGTTGAAATATTGACAAGTGCCGCGATCGGCCAAAGCCCTAAATTGTTGATTGCGATGATTGCATATAGAGCGCTCGCTAACATTTGGCCTATAACTGAGGTTAGCATGCAGCATTTTATGCCGAATCTATATGAACTAATGCCTGCGCAAACGCCGCCTATGACGATCGAAATGAGTCCTGGAGTCAGCGCAATATTGGCAAAATCGACTTTGTTTATGCCTTTGAAATGAAGAAAAATTGGCTTCATCGCATTCACACAATTGTCAGTGTATTTGAATGTAAAAATAACCAGTAATAATAACCAAATACTTTGCTTTTTCAATAGATTTGATATAGATTTTATGCAATTTTTAAAAAATTTTGTATCGACTTCTTCCTCTGCGTAGCTTATTTTCGGCAAGAATATAGTCGAGATTGTCGCAGTCAAAATAAGAAGAGAGATTGCAAAAAAACCGATTTCCCAATTAAAAATATATGCGATATAAAGCAAGGCAGAACCGGAAAAAAATGATCCTATGCGAAAGCCGATAGTACTAATAGCAGTCGCAATGCCAAGATCGTTGGCTTTGAAGGATTTGATCTTAACGTGCGCCCAGAGAATGTCATTAATCGAAACGACAGTTGTCAAGATTAAAATAACGCAAAAGATGAGCGGAATACTATTGTAGCGCCCATAAAACCCGAGAGAAATAAATAAACCTAAGAGAATGAATTGAGATATAAATGACATAATTTTTATTATGTCGAATTTGCAGTTTGAATATTTGTTAATTATTATCTTAATAAAAGGGGCGAATATGAATTTTAGGGCGTATGGAATTGTCGCAACGAAAAGTGTAGATATCTGCGAAATCCCAATGCCAAGTTCTGAGAACATTATTGGAATGCTCGACATAATCCCCATGAAAATTATGCCGCCAATAGATGAACTCGCGAGAATATAAGAAATAACATATCGATTCCGTTTCAAAAAATCAAAAATCATACATTTCAACAACAATTTACCTTGCAATATTTATAGCACGAATATAACTGGAAGCTGCAGATTTAGTGTGGTTACTACAATACCTGAATTTTCTCAATCTGATCCAGATTACACAGATTATTAATTAAGTCATATTTGCTAATCAATTAACGTTCTATAAACGTATCTTTACTTTACACTATGTATTTAACAAAAAAAGATGAATTATAAAAAAATGTCTCCTGAGGGTATTTGTAGGAGAATTTCAGAACGATAGACATATTGTATAAATTGAAAGAGAAAGCATTTAACGAAAAGATCTTACAGTTAATTTTGAAAGATACGACGCCGCTTAGAGATCGTGATCGAAAATAATCCATTATATTTTGAATTGTTAGCAAATTACGGCTTTGATAAAGCTTATCTGAGCTGTGGTTATAATTTATGTAAATAATTGAGGAAAGCAAATATTATGATTTTGGGTTAATTTATAGGAAGTGATTAATACATTGAAATCTTAAAATATACGCGGCAACGAATAATGTAAAATTCTTGGCTTTATCATGATAGGTTTCGAACATATTAAATAATGAGTAATTTTTACAAGATACATTAAAAACGTATACAATCACTGTATACTAGATGAATTTTGAGAGGCAAATAATGTTGGTTACTAGATTGGCATGTTCTAAAAATAATTCCTCAATTCAATAACGTTTTGAGTGGATAATGAAGTCTTTTTATGTTTTTAATGATCTACGATTTGAACAAATGATTTCGACGAAAGCTTATAGTAAAATGCATTTGCGCACAAAATAATTCTGCACTTTAATTCTAGCAAAGAAGAGATAATTCAAATAAATAGCCGCTCTATATTTAGAAAGAAGCGCTTTTGATGTCGCGATAGCTTTCAAGATTATTGATCAAAAATGAACTAGCACATAAATAATTTTTAATTTACGCATTATTAGCAGTGATTTAGCCTAAAAACATTTGATAAAAGGGAGAGCTCAATAAGGATGTCATTCTTTATAATAAATCACTCATCCTACGAGCCCATTTTGAGATGTTGCCGGCTCCGGAGAATAGTATGATGGGGTTTTCATCGAAATCGAAAGAGTTTGGCAAATCCATGATTATCTTTTTTACCTCATCAGGAGTTTCCGCGAAGAACGCAGTTTTGCCTTTTTTCAGCAGTTCGTTATACAAATCACGCGAATCGAGTTTGGCGGTTTCCGTTTCGTCGGCCTTATAAATCGGCGTTATGATGACAACATCCGCCAGGTCGAAACAATCGACAAAATCCTGAAAAAGCATGTTCAGCCTGGTATACCTATGCGGTTGGTGAACAATAGCGATTTTGCCGCTAGTAGCCTGTTTGGCGGCCGACAAAAGCGCCTTTATTTCAGTCGGGTGGTGTGCATAGTCGTCAAAAATCCTCATGCCATTGAGTTCGCCAACAAACGTGAACCTGCGCCAAACGCCCGCAAACGTCGCTAAAGTCGATTTTATTATCTCCTTGTCAATGCCAAGCTCGAGAGCCGCACCAATTGCGGCCAAACTGTTCTTGACGTTGTGTTCGCCGAGCAGCGGAATCGAAACGTCTCTTAAAACGCTTTTTTCGGTTGACGTTTCTATTGCGACGTCGAACGTTGTTGAAGTGTAGCTCGGTCTTATATTGACTGCACGAATCATCGCATCGCGCTCAATCGCATACGTGATAATCCGTCTGTCAGGCAAATCGTTGATTATCTCGCGGACATTTTCATCATCAACGCAAACGATTCCAGAGCCGAAAAACGCTATATTTTCTAAGAAAATTTTAAACGAATTTTTCAGATTTTCGAACGATCCATAGTGAGAAATGTGCTCTCTATCGATGTTCGTTATGATCCCTATTGTTGGGGCAAACTGCTTGAAACTACCGTCTGATTCGTCTGACTCGACGACAATCCATTCGCCTTCCCCCAGCTTCGCATTCGTCTTGTAAGCATTGATAACGCCGCCGTTGATAATTGTCGGACAAAGCAATGCCATCTCCAAAATTGAACCGCAGAGAGACGTCACAGTAGTCTTTCCGTGAGACCCGGCTGCTACGATCGATTTTTTGAGCCGAACGATCTGAGACAACATCTCAGCACGCGGCAAACACGGAATTCTCAAACTTTTTGCACGCACTAGCTCCACGTTGTCTGACTTTATCGCAGACGAATAAACGACGAAATTAGCATTGTCAACATAGCTCGCATCGTGGCCGACGAAAACCTTTATACCAAGTTTTTCCAGCCTGTCTAAATTGGAGGAGTGCGCCTTGTCGCTTCCCTGAACGACAAATCCCAGCCGGTGAACGATTTCCGCCAACCCGCTCACTCCGATTCCACCAATCCCAACGAAATGAATCGTTTTATCATTATCACAAACACCAAACATCCTCTTCTCCTTCTTATTATTTCTCGTAAATCTATAATTATATCGAATTAATTATTGGAAAAAATTTCCACAATAATCATTGCTCAAACACACATTTTATAAACAAATTTCAGCTCGAGTTAGCAAATATCACTTCACTATAGTTCAGCGAAATCAAGCTCATTTTTATATCTCCTTTCTTAAAAATCAGGTATTTATAACTTTCAAAAGTTTCGCAACTGCTTTCTCAGTTATGTTTTTTCTATAAAGTTTTCTTAAATTTTCTTTCATATTTTCGATTTTCTCTGTGTTCTGCATTAGTTCAGAAACAATCTCAGGCACTTTGTTGATCTCGGATTCATCAATCGTGATAGCTGCGTTATTTCTAGATAAGAATAGCGCGTTTTCCAACTGATCACCATTTATAGATTTTTTATAAGGAACCAAAATAGCTGGCTTGTGAAACCCTATCAGCTCAAAAATGGTCGCGGCCCCTGACCTTGCAATAACAAGATCCGTCTGCTGATACAACTCTTCGATATTAGCAAAAAAGCCACCAGCAGCTTGCCTGCATATAATGATATCATCATTTTCAATCTTCGTCAACAATTTTTCCTCTATTTGCGAAAAAATTTGCGCTCCTTGGCTCCCGCCTATAATTAAAATCGTAAATTTATCATTTTTTTTATCATTAATTTTATCGTATATACTTTCAAATCTCGTTGGATTTCCAATAAAACATAGCTTATCAGACTGCTTTAAATTTTTAGTATTTTCAAACGCAGTCACTATTAGTGACGAGAACTTAGAGAGCATTTTATTGGCACCTCCAACAACTGCATTTTGCTCAAAAATTACTGTTTTCTTTCTTAAAATTTGCGCCGCCAAAACGCACGGAACTGCCGGATAGCCACCGAAACCTATAATCGCCAATGGTTTATCGCGTTTCAATATAGAAAAAGAGAGAAGAGTATTTTTCAGCAGCGATATGTAAAGTTTAAATCGAGACGAAGTATTAATGCGTTGAATTATCGCGCTGTTTTCATAGTCCGCTAGATATTTTTTCCCGCGCTCATCAGAAACAAACCTAACGCAAACCTTATGTTTTTTCAGCTCATTAGCAACGCAAACCGCTGGGAAAACGTGCCCTCCAGTCCCTCCAGCCGCTATTATAATGTTCATCTATACATCTTATATTGCCAAACAAGTATAACATAACATATTTTTCTTTGTTTTTTCTGTTATTTTGCGATATAATATAAGTATGAACAGGCGTTTTGGAGAGTTGAGCAATCATGATATGGAAAATTTTTGCTATTTTTCAGCTATTTTTTGTCGCTGTGAATTATTGCGCAGCGTCGAATTTGGAACGATACTCGACATTTTTAGCTGGCATTGAAAGCGATATTCTTTCGCGACAAAACAATGGAGCGGAAAACAAAGACAACAATGAATCGACTGAAACTGTGATGTGTTTGTTTAATTGCATTTGCGAGGCTAAGAAATCATTATTCACGATTTTGGAAACTGCGAATTCGTCAAAGAAATCTAATGCTCTTCTGCAAAAACTCGTCGATGATTTTAATAAACAGTTTGTAGAAATAAAGATTTTGTATGAATTATTGGGTGAACACGCAAACAAAAACGATAATTATCAGGCAGTCAACTTTAGTTCTGTTCCAATCCTTTCGATTGATGTCTTAGTAAATCCTGAAAAGAGAACTCCGATTGAGCACGATTTGCCTTTGAACAATAGGCCATATCCTGTTGCTTTGGAAACTGGCATACATATTACTAACACAGATGATTACTCTCAAATTGGCGAAAGAAAGTTTGTTGCATTGAGAGAGTGAATATAAAGTTTTATGCTGAATGAGTTTTTATATATATCTTTCGTTTTCTTTTTGTTGTTTTTTTCTGCTTATTTCGCTGTCTGTGAAACGGCATTCACGGCTTGCTCTAAGCCGAAGATGTTCAGAATCGCGAAAGATGGCGATAAAAAAGCTCAGATAGTCTTGGACCTTCAAAAAAGCACTGGGCTTGTCATCAGCTCTATATTGACTTGTAACACGATCTTGAACACGTTGATTTCAGTTTTTGCCGCGCGGATTTGCAGCAGTTTTTTTGGTTCAGAATTTGTCATTTATTTTTCGTTTATCATAGCGATTCTCATAGTCCTTTTTGCCGAGGTTCTTCCTAAAATGCTGGCTCTCGCAAACCCTGAAAAACTGCTTATTCCAGCTGCCTATTTCCTGAAATATATTTTCATCACGCTAAAACCACTCAATAATATAATAGGTCTCATAGCGCAGAAGTTCATATCGCTTCTGACGAAAACTGACAAAAATATTCAGGATGAGTATATGGCTTCTCTTGAGGAGCTCAAAGGGGCGATTGATCTTCACAAAAGCGCCAATAGTAATGATTCGAAGCAGGAAAAGGAGATGCTGAAGAGCGTTTTGGATTTGGCGTCGATTCACGTTAATCAGATCATGGTTCACAGAAAAAACGTGATCATGCTGCATGCGGACGACGAAATAAATTCGCTGATCGAACAGATCATAACATGTCCATACACGCGAATTCCGATCTGGCAGGGCAATCATGACAACATAGTCGGCGTCTTGCACGTCAAGGATTTTCTGAAAATCATGAAAAAAGCGAGCTATATCGATAGCATAAAAATAATGGACGTCGCGCTCAAACCGTGGTTCATTCCGGAGAACAAAAACCTTCTTGACCAGCTGCAATCGTTCAAACAAAAACGCGAACATTTTTCGCTCGTTGTTGACGAATATGGCGGCTTCATGGGCATCGTCACACTAGAAGACATCATCGAAGAAATCGTCGGCGACATTTCAGATGAACACGACGTCGATTCATTCAACGGCATAAAAAAGCACGCCGAAGGAATATATATAGTCGACGGTTCGGTCAACATAAGGGACCTAAACAGAGAAATCGATTCAAATTTTAAAAATGATATAGCCTCCACAATCGCCGGCCTCGTCATAAATTCAGTCCGAATAATCCCAGAAATCGGCCAAGTCTTCATCCTATACGGCTACAAATTCGAAATACTAAAAAAACACAAAAACCAACTCACCTCAATAAAAATCTACAAACTCCATCCTGATACTGAGACGAAACATGAAAAATTTTGATAATACACAGAATTGCTTTTGGAATAATCACTTTTTCTTTAAATTTTTGAAAAATATTCTCAATTCTATACAGTCATTTGCATAATGGTTTATCACATAATGGCACTTTTC
Source organism: Alphaproteobacteria bacterium (assembly GCA_025998575.1). Lineage (GTDB taxonomy): Bacteria > Pseudomonadota > Alphaproteobacteria > RUG11792 > RUG11792 > BNWD01. The sequence continues at coordinate 7,061 of BNWD01000032.1, forward strand.
TGTTTGAATCATAAGTGAGATCGAGACAGTCAGGAACAAAAGCTACAGAGTATCCATTTTTATAAAAAATTGAAAAACTATTATAGTTTATCAATCAAGTAACGTTAAGCATTTTTTCATATAGGCGTGAAATAATTCCATTTCGCGATGCTTAAAAATGACAGCTCACCATTACGGCCGCAAACGACAGCGTTTCTCGCTCCGCTCTGATAAATTTGTAGCGATACTAGTATTAGAATTTTAACAGAAAGGATTTGCGCCTCAAGCGTACGCCTATAACTGGACACATGAATCTGTTTAACATGCAAAAGATAAGGTTTCTTCAATTTATGATCAGCTGGCCCACATCCTGCTAGAAGATTTTCCGGCGCAAAGTACACGCTAATCCTCTTACCCAACATGAGTGCCACACGGCCTCTTCGCTTGCAATTCTTCTTCTAAAAGATTAGATAGCAATAATTGCTAGTATTTTTAATAGAATATTCATTTGTGCAGCCACAAGGCTTTTCTCTTATTTATATGTTAGCGATTAATCGTTAAATATTAGTTAATGTTTTTTTTCTCTTTAAAAAGCGTTCAAAGTTAATAGAGATTTATCCTTGTTTTATGCTTGCACACAATACCAAAACTCTATCTTTGCGTTCTTTTTCTATGTGTAAACCATCTCTAGAAAATACATCTAAATTTTCAACGCTACTATATAAATTGGAATCTGAAGGTATTTTGTAAAAAAATCGTATTTCATTTGAAAATCCATACAAAATTTGCACAGGAAGTTCATTAAATAGCATTCTTTTTACATCAGCGAACAACTAAGTGCTTTTTCCAAAAGAAGCGCCATCTAACAAAAAACATATATCATTTGATATAACGTCATCTATATCAGTCTCGCCAACATTACTCCTTCCTCCAACGCTTTGAATAGCAAGCTTTTGCAACAATATGATTACAGCATTCCTGAAGTTTTGAGCATCAGCATTAGTCAGTTCTGTAGTATTTCCAATACGTAACATATACCTCAGATATAAATCTCCAAACAAACATTTAGCCAAATCACTCGATGTTAAGTTGATAGAATCATCTCCATTCGATCTTTCTATTTCATGCTCTTTTTTCCCTCACTTCTGCGTCTCGCAAATACTTGGCTTGCAACCATTTCCCATTC
>BNWD01000033.1 GCA_025998575.1 Alphaproteobacteria bacterium
GCTCTTTTTCTTTGTATGGCGGATCAATAAAAAACAATAAGTTATTAAAATCTTTGCATAAATTATTTATAAAATTTGATGGAATATTTTCTGTTTTCTTATTGATAACAAGCCCTAGCTGAGAAATATAAGTATGAGGCAGCTAAAAAAGAGTCTTATTTACTCGCAATTGCTAGAATAGTAGAGATTAATACTATATTTCCAAGCAAAACATAACAATATATATTCTAAGTAGGCCTTAAGAAAGCGCGAGGCAATTGTTATTCGCAAAATATCCCACATACAAGAACCAGTTGGTGATGATGATGATTGATTGGATAAGGCCGATGAGCATCCATTTTTTTGCCGGAACGTAGTTGAGGCTTGACATCATTATTGAGACTGGGCAGACGTAGTGCGCGAGGACGCTTGAAGCTGAGCTGAAGACTGCAAGTGTCATGGCGGCGACCATTTGGTCTATGCCAAGGTGAATCGCTGTGGCGTAAAATGCGCCATATAAGGCGATTATTTTCGCCCCCTCTCCTGAAAAAAAGTATTGAGCGAAGAAATAAACTATTGACAGCAAGAAAAAGGCAATGTTTGGCGAGAAGCCGGTTAGGAAGTTGCCAAAAATCCCTGTGAACCAATCGATTATGCCAAGGGCTTGCATCGAATGGACATACGAAATTAGGAGCCCGAGGACGAGGACTGGGCTGAAAGTGTTGTATGACGACAATATTTCTTTGATGTCCAAAACGCCGAATGCCAGGAAAATACCAAGGCCGAGCAGCGTCGTTTCTATGATCGAGATGCCAATCGAATCGCCAAACACCCACATAAAAAGCATAATGACGAACATAACGATTATGAATTTTTCTTTTTGTGCGAGTGGGCCGCATTCTGCATAGCTCTTCCGCGCCATTTCTTGGACTATGCTCAAATCCTTGACTTTCGGGTTGCAGGTTAATCTAAGTACGACAGGGATCAAAAACAGCATGATAAGCGCAGGGATAACGACGAATTTTGTCCAGCTAAGCCATGAAATACTTAGGCCTGAGCCTTCAACGTAATCGAGGACAACGGAGTTGGAGATCATTGCAGTTATAAATAATCCACTGCAAATCGCATTACTGTGAGAATACAAAAGCGTCAAATATGTCCCTATCGTCTTTTCACTCGCACCTTCGATGTTGGCTGAAATATATTTTGACAAAGAGCTGACCAAAGGCGCTCCCATGCTAGCACTTCTCGCCGAATTGCTTGGCAAAATTGATGATGCTAGCACTTCGCTCAACGTGATACTGTATGATAATCCCCACAGATTTTTGCCGAAAAATTTCATAAAAATATAGGCAATGCGCGTTCCGATTGTAGTCTGCGTTATAGTCCCTGAAATCGATAATATGAAGAGTAGCATCCATGAAACTGAGTTTTTAAAGCCCATGAATTCGTCGCTGAGATTGACAACTCCTGTGAGGCTTGGGATGAGCAGTGATATGAACAAGACGACGCAACTGTTGCCGATTTCCAGCATGAGGCCAACCATCGTCAGTGAAAAGATTATCAACAAATGGAACGCTTCGATTTTAAGTCCTTCAGGGCAGGGCACGAAAAACCAAGCCAAAACGCCAATCATGAATAAGCAGAATGTCTTGAAAAATTTTATGCCGCTGCTTTGCGCGGATTTCAACAGAAATTCAACCACACATCCTCCAAATTCTGGTGCTGAAAAGAGGATTCGAACCCCCGACCTACTGATTACGAATCAGTTGCTCTACCAGCTGAGCTATTTCAGCATTATTAACATAGTCTATTATATATAACCAAACCCCTCAAGAGAAAAGTTTTCTAACGGCTTAGTTGAATCTCTATAGATTTTAGTAATTATCTCGCGAGTCTTTTGAGCTTTTCTATAAGTATACATAAGTAATGTCACTTAACAAGCTCCAAATTTCTGTTTAGTTTAAAATACCATCAATTATAGCCGGCTCATCTATAAAACTACAGTTTTTCCATCAGCTCTGATAAAAATTCTAATTGACTTCAGTGAGTTCAGAGGTTATTCTATAATTATATGAAAGTTATTGTGTAAATATGTATTATGAGCAGGTTGTTATTGAAATGTTTGGTGTTTTCGTTGTGTTGCTGTGTTGTTGTTGGAGCTCGTTGTAAGTCGAAGGTAGATTTTTCGTTGGAGGTTTTTGGAGGAGGCTCGTTTGACATATACAAGATAAAGGTAGACAAAGATAAATTATCCGCTGAAGAGTCTGCGCTAATGGATTTGATTAAGAAGCTAGATGGTAATAAAGAAAAGTACGAAAAGATTACGGAGGACAGATACGCTAAGGACATTCGGGATCTGTGCGTTAAGATAAGCACTTTGGTTGCTAGGAAAATTAACGAGCTTTTGTCAACTGAGGAGCAAAAAGCTGCGTTTAGGGAATTGGCGCCTTTTACTGATGGTTGGCTACACCGCACTGGCTCTTTATGGGCGCTCTTGTATCACGCACAATCTCTTGGTTTCGGAGGAGTTATTACTTCTTTCATTATGTTGCTCGGTTCTTATAAGAGCGATATTAAGCGCTGTGATTCTAATTGGTACGTTAAAGACGTCACAAAGGAGAAATTGCCAGATGATTTCTTTGTTGAGTATTTAAATGAATGTGTTAATGATTGGGGTCCATGGTTGATTCGCGATATCTTAGGCAAGGCAAGTGAATCAGACACATTAACGTGGTTGGATTATCAAGAGAATCCGGATTTGTTTCGCTCCAAAGATCCTGCATTCGTTTCTAGCGTTGTGACAGAACTTGATAAGCATAAAAAATATTTCGATGATTCTGACAAATTGTTGCAATGTAAACACTCATATTCTAACGTTTTAAATACCGCTTTTGGGCAAGATGCGAAAGAGGAATTTAATGAAAATCCTAAGTTGAGATCTGTTTTTTATGATGGGCACAATGCGCTTCCTGCTGATACAGCTTTAAAAAATTTGAAAAAGTTCAAATCTGAGCGTTTTGATGAATCTGTTTTGAGCAAGTGTGCGAGCAAAAAAGCTACAGGAGGGCACGCAGGGGTCGCCATAGAAACTAGGTTACATTTTGCTGATGCTTGGCATGCCGGCACTAGGCTTTCTGCTGCTGCTAATTTTGGAAGCAAAGCTACCTTGAAACAAGACGGTAACACATTGTGCCAGTTGCAAAATCCTTTCTCCTTTGATTTGGTTGCTACTTTGGGAAAACAGATAACGCAAATACTTGAACTGCAAGTGTTTGGTGGATTCGGACTTAATTGCTATAAGATTGACAAATCTGGCATTTATGACTATTTCCATATGAATAATGTTGCCGACAAAATGCTACAAATCGTGAATGAGTGCTTTCATGAAGATAAGCTATCAAGCAGTAAGAGCAAAGAGGTTGCGAAGAAGAAAAACTTACATAAATTATCTCCTATCTTCGGCCTTAAGACACGCATTCTATTTACTAACGGTTTGTTCTGCTCGGTTTGCCTAACGCACCTGCTCAAGCACAAAATCTGCTCCAACACAGTCTCTGCTAAACACTCATCTACCAAAATATCTATTGGCTTTGGCAAAGTGTTTGGGTGAGCGGACTAATGTTATATTATTAACACTTTTTGCTTGCTTAAATATTTTTATATTACTTCTGTAAGCTTGAAAGAGTGGTTCGTCTCGTGAAAAAGTTGATTCTGATATTATGAATGTTTATGGCAATTGCCAACCAGTCACGGTTTTCATAAAGTTTATTTGGAGCGGAGCGAAAAACTCTGTAGCTTGTGGTAGTGATGTATAGCGGAATACCTCTGGAGTAACGAGATAAATATCTCTATTTTTATTTTACTAAAACGATAAAAAGCAAATCAGCAAGAGAATTATTTAAAAAATATCCTGATATAAAAAAGAAGGTTAATGTTAGCGATACTATAATAAAAAAGTATGTATAAAATAATTACAAGAGATGCAATGTATAGAAACTTCTTCTCGTCTTGACTTAAAACTCTGTAGTTTCTTGATGAGCAATTTATTTTGCTGTTTGTACTTCGTATACTTAGAGAAAAAACTCGTTAGTCATAAATTCGCATGAGTTTAGAGATCGTATTGACAAATAAATATTTTGTGAGTGTAGTGGAAATCAACACATCCTTAATGCAAAATAGAGAGTTGTTAACAAACCTGTGAATTTCATGTAAAAGCGAATAATAACTTTTATTATAATTGAGCGCAATTTACTATGGATTCTTATATTTATGGAAGTCAAACTCAAGCTAAGCAAAGCTTGAGTTTGTCAAATTGGCAAGGGGCGGCCTTGGCAGCTTTATAAGCTGACCGCGGCCTTTGAGAGCCAGCAGGCATTCGCCAGCAAGGCCGCCCCCATTGCCAATTTTTATGGTTATTAACAACTTTTATGGCAAACAAAGCCATCACTTCATGTGTGAGGCTGTCTAACCTCTTCTCTTTAAGTTCATGCATATCACATTTGCCTTTAGGATATGTTGATATTAATCTCTATCATAAAAATATTCATCCTCACCCGATCCAAGGAGGGTTTTTTCTTAGGAGTTGATAGTGAGGTTTGTTACAATGAAACTTTCTCATAGCTTTTCTGTGTATTTCGTAGTAATAATTGTAGTATTGGTTTTGTTTTTGTATATAGCGTTCAAGACGTTCATCAACTGTTTTTGAATATTCTTCCAATTCATCAAGTTTGATTTCTTCAAAAATGAATGGCGCATTTAGATGCCAGAATTTATCTGCAAATTGTTCCCACCATAAAATCTCTCTAAATAAGACGCAACAAAACTAAGAGCGTAAGCACGACTAGGAACGAAATCATCAACAAGCTCTAAACACTTTAATATTTTCTTCTTCGAAAGAAGATAAGGTTTCTTCAACTTATAGTCAGCAGTGTCGCACCCTGGTAATATATTTTTTGCAACTAGAGCGCAGACAAGCCCTCTATGCCATCCATGAGCTCCCCATGGCATCTTTGGTTCTCAATCCCATATACTTCCTGCTTGTGCAATGCTCATTGCATAAATCACAATCATTATAAGCTTTAATACTATCTTCATAGCGCCTCTCCAAGGCTTTTCTTCTATTTATATGTTATCGATTAATGATTAAATATTAGTTAAGTTTTTTCTTTGTAAAAGTATTTAATCCCGATAAACCACTATACCGCAATCTACAGAGTTTTAAATCAAAAAGAGATTCCTGTGTATTGCCCAACGTAATTAGTTTTGCATATACTTTCTTATTATAGCCTCACTAATATTAACCTTCTTTTTTATTATTTTAACAAAGTTGCGAATAGTGACATTTAGCTTGTTGTTCTCGATTATAATAGCTTTCCATCACTATACGAAATGACAGCGTTTCTCGCTCCGCTATGATAAAACTTTATCAAACAGTAACTGATTGCAGACACTCAAAGGTTAAGGTTGGCAATTAATCATCATCAACATGTTGATTTTCAGTCTTTCTAGCGTATTTATTTCTCTTATGGCTATCGAAATTTTTTGAGAAGAGGTGCGCTGTGTTTGAGCTGTTTGCTACGAAGAACAGAAAGTCTGATTTTGCAGGGTTGAGAGCGGCTTCTATGGCTTCTTCGCCAGGGCAACAAATAGCCGTTGGAGGCAATCCATTTTTGCGGTAAGTGTTGTATGGAGAGTCGAAAAACAAATCTTCTTTAGTCAATTCTCTGCCTATTTTCCCATATCCGTCTGACAGAGCATAGATGACAGTCGGGCAGCTTTGCAACCTCATTTTTTTAGCCAATCTGTTGTGAAACACAGATGAAATGAGGCCCCGTTCTGAGGCGTTCCCAGATTCTTTTTCAATTATCGAAGCCAGAATTATGAGATGCTCTATTGTAAATTTTGTCTTATTATTTTGCTTAAATTTGTTCTTTATTTTATTCATTTTTGTTTCCATCATTTTTATCATTCCTTCTTTCGAGTCTCCGAATTTATAGAAATACGTGCTTGGAAATAGTGATGCTTCTTGCGGTATGCTTTCGATTTTGCCAATAAGGAATGGGTTTTGCGCCACAATTTCAACGATCATTTTTGCAGTATGACCTTCAGGAATAGTTAGTTTTCTCGTTATTAATCGGCCTTCAAACAGGCTTTTTATGAATGAAAATACAGATTCTCTACTGTGGATGACGTATTCTCCTGTCTTTATTTTATCTTTGAGACTTTGAATATGATCAACGACCATGAACGAAATCGCACAAATCTCCTTCCCTTTTAATTTCCATAAAAATGAGCGATCTCCTAGCATCGCGTCGTATATGCTAGTGCCCTCTATGAAGAAAAGCGAGTGGTCAGGCAGCGTACTTTTCTTGAAAAGATCAGCAATTCCGACAATAAATACAGCGAATATAATGAAAACAAATTTTTTCATAACAAAATGAAAATGGTGGTCACAACAGGGATCGAACCTGTGACCACTACGATGTCAACGTAGTGCTCTACCGCTGAGCTATGTGACCATCACGCTATTTTCTTTTATTATAACTCTATCAGGTTTTGTTGTAAAGCATATTTGGAATTGCAAATGAGAAAAATATCATAATCCATAAAATATCTTGCAATGCGGAATTTATTGTGAGACAATGAAAATGGGAGCTGGGCGCTGTTTCAGCTAATGAATCTTTAAAAATTTATTCAGAAAAAATAAGGAGAAAAATCATGAACAATATTAATATATCAATTGAAATAAAACATTTCAAATTCAACAGCCTCATCATGAATAGTTTTGAAAAATTTTATTCAGCTCATAGACAGTTTTTACACAATTATAGAAAAATTAAACCAACCGTATATTTGAAAAACACTACAAAATTATTGCGGAAAATTGAGTTTCAATTAAACGCATATCCACCATGAAACAGCTATGTTTTTTGCAGTATTATATATTTAATTTGATAATATTAACAGATTGTTTTGTTAATATCAATTTACAGTTTAATTTGTAAAAAAATAATGGCAATATAAATATATCAACATATCAACGAAAACGAAATATTTCTCAAATTCTAATATACCGCAAATAATTGTTGTGCTTTGTGAAATTATGGGTTATACTATTAAAGTAAGGTTGCGTGGTTTTATTATTATGAAAGGGAGTAGGAAATGAAGAAGAATTTTTTAAAGAGTGCTGCGCTGCGCTGTGTTTGTTGACCCTTGCTGTCGAGATTAACGTATTACAACTTAAGTAAATCATTAGCCAGGTTCTGATAAATCAACTCTCCTGGCTTTATCTATATACATAAAATCTCAAGTATTCTTAAGCTATTTTCAAAATAAACTGTTGACAGCGGTGATATATTGGTTTAATATTTGTTTTGTAGGTTAACAGTTTTTACGGAAGGTATTGTAAGATGAAGAAGAAGGTAATAGGAGCTGTATTAATAACGCTAATAACAAGCGTAACAGCCCACTGTGAGCAAAAAACAGTCCCTGCGGGGGCCCATTCCGTATGAGCGCAACGGACATAAGGCAAGAGAAATCTATCATAAAGCTGTTGAGAAGGGCAATAAAGTTGCCACTTTTTATATGTTTTATTCTAATCGCTATCCTTTCTGTAGTTTTCTTGGCGATGAGTCGCTTAGTTTAGCTTTTGCGCGTCTTGCAAAAGGGGATGCAAAAAATGTTTTGTGTTGTAGTGCTGCACTGTTTAAACTTTATGGTTATTTACCAGATAAAATTGAGAAAATTAAGTCAAAGAATTTTGAATTCTGTTTAAAACATGCAATGAACGGAAATCCTGCTTTTTTCATAAGTGGTTGTTTAGGCAGACATAAATATGCTAATGCGGTGACAGAGTTTAAAAACACTTTCACTGATGTTAACGGCGGGCGGGTTCATAACATGTTGATTAACGATTACAAAACGTGGATATATGAGTTTTTGTGCGCGACTATGTTTACTGAAAATCCACTTGTTTTCTCTGATGAAGCTAAGGAAATAGCTACAAGATTCCCTGTTGTCAAAAATTTAACGAATGAAACTGTAAGAAGCTGCAAATCAAACTCCTCTGTTTCTATGATTCTTGGGCACTTGCCAAAAACCCTAGATAAGATGGA
>BNWD01000034.1 GCA_025998575.1 Alphaproteobacteria bacterium
TCGCGCTAAATAATTAACACGCTCGTTTTATCAACTGCTAAGCTTAACAAGCGTTTGTTTTTTAAGTAAAAAAATTGCAAACAATTGTTATGCATAAATGTAAAAAACTTTATTTAATTTATGTTTATAGCAGAGTTATATGTTGAATTATGCAAAAATCTTTGTAATTCATCTTCGGTAATCTAAATTAGATTAATCGAAACAAATATTATCTATTCATTTCCAGAACACTTTAACAAATAACAACTGAAACCAATTAAATATTGCAGGACATTAATACCTCGAGCTATTTCGCAAAATATCTACATCAATATCTTAATACTCATTGGAGTATATAAATGATAACATTGGAGTCAAAAACAACTCGCATTTTTACCTCATCTGCGTTCTTAATCTTAGGCTATTTGGATTATACGAAGCCAGAAGAGAGAAAAAATTCATCAATTTATTCTCTGTTATTTGAAGAACTCTAATTAAGATAACTCGTATCAAGAAGTATACCTTCACAATTTCAATTTTCATAAATCATTCAATAAGTTTTAAAGAAATTATTATGAATAGTGCTAAATACAATTATTCGCAATTTTGTTGGCAAAAAATATCTTGCTGCATGGAATTTTTTGTTGTATATTAAAAATAAGGGTTGGTTTTGCCCTTAAAAAATCTTCAAAAGCTTAATCGAAAATAAGGAGAAAAACATGGATAATATCGACTTTATTGATATTCATATAAATATTTATGACCATGGATTACAAATAAACGCAAATTCTCCGTGATGTTTGCCTATCAACTCAAGAGGAAAGCACAATTATATTCAGACTTGAATAGTGTTTTGTTTTTTAAGGCTTTTATAGATTTAGCATTTTAATGAATTCATTATATTTGAAAGAAGAGAGCCGCACATATAAATAACGATTATATGTTTCATATCAAATCAATGTTATCGCCAAAATACTTGCCAATAATTTCCAACGAAACTTCCATATTATAATACTATTTCAATACGCTATGATAAAATTGTAGAGTGCGGCTTTGGAAAGAATATATATCGAAGAGCGATTGTTTTCAATTTGAGTATATACGATATCAATTTGGCGGAGAGGGAGGGATTCGAACCCTCGGTACGATTGCTCATACAACGGTTTTCGAGACCGTCCCAATCAACCACTCTAGCACCTCTCCAATCATAAAGATAACACGAAATCGCATGCTTTTATCAAAAATTTAATGTGTTATTTTTCCAAATCAGCATGCTGAATCATATTATAACTTGAAAACCGCGGAGCCACTATCTGGAGATACTTCAAACTAATGTTAGCTTAGTGCAAAGCTTTTTTCTTACTATCTGCCGTAAATAGTCCTCAAAAATTTAATGGTAAAATTTTGAAAATTTCTTTGTAAAATTAGATCCAAATTTATTTTTCAACTTTTTTCTATGTTAATATCATTACCCTAACATTTTCGGCAAATTATTTTCGATCCAGTGGATATCGAAGTTGCCGATTATAATATCGTCGTTTTTTATTAATTTTTTATGCAAGTCAGCTGTTGTTTGGATGCCGTCGATTGCCAATTCGTTCAGGGCGCAATCAGCCTTTGCCAAGCATTCTGCACGATCGATGCCATGGACTATGATCTTCGCGACCAGGCTATCGTAAAACGGAGGGATGGAGTATCCGCGATAAATGTGAGAATCCACACGGACGCCCTTTCCACTCGGAAAATATAGCTCTTCTATAGTTCCAGGAGAAGGCATAAAAGTTTTTGAATTCTCAGCGTTTATTCGAAATTCGATCGCGTGCCCTCTGAACTTCACGTCTTTTTGCTCAAATGACAATTTCTCACCAGCGGCAATTTTTATTTGCTCCTTGACAATATCAATCCCAGTAATTTCTTCGCTAACACTGTGCTCAACTTGCAGTCTCGTGTTCATCTCCATAAAGAAAAATTCGCCATTTTCATAGAGAAACTCCAGTGTTCCAACACCAATATAGCCCAACTGCTGAACCGCCTGACGAACTACATCGCCCATTTTCTCTCGATTTTCTTCAGAAAGAGCTGTAGAGGGCGACTCCTCCATCAATTTTTGATGATTCCTCTGAAGAGAGCATTCCCTCTCTCCAAGATGAACAACATTGCCAAAATTATCAGCAATTACCTGAAATTCAATATGTTTCGGTTGTGCTAGATAGCGCTCCATATAAACCGCATCATTACCGAAGTTCGATTTCGCTTCGGCTTTTGCTAATTTGAACGCGTCTTCGATTTCATCAGGAGAATTAGCAACTTTCATGCCCTTTCCTCCTCCTCCTGAGACAGCCTTAAACAAGACAGGGTATCCACTGCTTTTGGCAATTTGCAATGCGTCCTCATAAGTTTTTACATCAGATTTTGAGCCGAAAACGATTGGAATTCCATATTCTGACATAGTTCTCTTTGCGATGATTTTATCTCCCATCATGGCTAAATGTTTCGGAGCAGGACCTATAAATTTTATGCCATGGTCAAGAACCATCTGCGCAAACTTTTCGTTTTCGGACAGAAACCCAACACCTGGATGTATGGCATCAGCTCCAGTTAACTCCGCTGCGCTCAATATTGACGAAATATTTAAATAACTTTCGGACGATTTGTTTCCGCCAATACAAACGCTTTCGTCAGAAAACTTGACATGCATCAGCGCCTCATCAACAATCGAATGAACGGCAACGGTCTTCACGCGCATCTCTTTGCACGCCCTCATAATTCTCGTCGCGATTTCTCCCCTATTCGCTATTAAAATCTTCTTAAACATGGCAACTCCTGCACTACATTCATATCAAGATCATACCACGACAAGCAACAAAGTATTTCACTTGGAGAGCAAACAGACGTTGCTATCGTATTCACGTAAGTAAGTGGAAAATTGGACTAGATTTCAACTATAACTAGATCTTATACCAAACTCAATAATATAATAAATGAAATGCAAACACTAAAGCCTGTAAATTTTTTATGTACATTTGTGCATAGATTTATGTTTTCAATATAAGATCACTCCTCGCCTTATGAAAAAACCCTACCTAAAAAACAAATTAGCATTAATTATATTAAGAATTCATAGGAACGTATTCCCTTATTAAACTATTCTTGAATATGAAAATCTTATACGCATTTACACATTACTTTCTATAATTTTATGTTTTCGCTACAATACCACGCTTCAATCTTAAGCATAGTGCATAATCTCGATGTTCATATTTATGATAAAATAAATTAAGTTAAGTATAATTGTAATTATTAGAAAGTTAAATAAGGTATCAAGCCAAGATAGATAAGGCCCAAATATTAATTGGTTTTGAAGATAATCAGATACTTTTGCGCTAAGAATTCACAGGACACATGTTTTTTATATGACGGTCATATTTATAATTAAGTGGAAAAATTACATAGAGGCGCAGCTCTATAATGGATAAAACTTAGCCCGAAACATCTTCCAATCTGCGCTTAGATAACAATCAAGCAATAACATCTAACCTAACCGCACTTAAATAACGCAAACATCATGACAAGCCATTTCTGTGCTCGTATCAAATTTCATGATTACAGCAACTAAAAACCAAGAATTAAAAGAATTTTTGTTTTAGAGAGTGAAGCAGTATATATAAAATATTGTCAAATATAAATGTTCTATCAATGCAAAAATTTTGCGAGATGAGTATTGCTCTGAAACTATAACCTTGAATGGAATGGATTGCGGAGAATAGCGAGGATTTAACGAGCTTTATACTTACGTTAAAAAAGAGAATAGGATAAGAAGTATTGGATGCTGTTACTATATGTGCAGATGCGAATTACTCGTGCCGGAAAATAATCCTAAATTTATAAAGCACATAGTTGCAAAGTCTGAGACATATTTAGCAGAGTCTTGCAACCAGCACTAGGATATTTTTGCAAAAAGAATACTGGAGCTTTACGCAATATTGCTTGCTGATAAACTTAATCATTGCAGCGAATATGTGTCATTCACCAATTAATATATTAGAAATATCCTGCGTATATTTCACATTGTATTGTGTAGAATTATAAGTTCTAAACATTAGCGTTTCTATTTAATAAGTTATCTTGTCTGAATGTTATTAATTATGACTCCAATAGTTTATTGTTTTATAAACAGCGCTGTCGTCTCAAATCAAAAGCGAGATGGTATGGTTTAAAAACTTCTATAGTAATACTGGATTAATTATGTCGAAATCTATATGCGTATATTCACCTTATTAAGATCATCTTAAAATAACTTTAATTTTAAATATAGTGAATTTTATCAAAAATTAAGCAATAACTAAAACAAGCTGGTGCTAACCGTATTAAAAATATTTAGATAGTTTCTTTTTCAAAATACTATCAATTAAAATTTTCAATAGGTGTTGCTGAAATTCTATTTGGCTATTTTACAAGCAATTAATTCATCTTTTGAGCCAAAAACTTCATAAGACATTTTGAAAACCTTATCGCTTTTCAAAATTACTGCGCATTGAAAAAGTAGAGCTCATATAATGAATAATTTCTACCAAAAACATGCTATGTGCGCGTCAATCGATTACGAGCAGAAGTTGTGCGTATTCGATTGGCGAGCCAGTTTCGACGGCGATATGGACGATTTTGCCGGATTTGTGTGCCTTTATATAGTTCATTACTTTCATCGCTTCAATTATAAGAACAGGTTGACCTTCTAAAACATCATCGCCAAGAGAGACGAAATTGGCTGATCCTGGTTCTGGAGATAGATAACAAGTGCCAACAATTGGAGATTTCAATGCTCCAGGGTGGAGCTTATAATCGATTTTTTCATTTTGAATCGATTCCTCTTGAGCAGTGGCTGGAGGAAGTTGTTGAATAACCTGCGGAGCAGCATTTTGCACGTTATGTTGCGCATTATAGGCCGAAATTCTTATGCTAACATCGCCGTCTTTGTATTCTATTTCGCTCAGATTATGCTTCTTAAGAATTTCAGAAAGTTTATCGAAAATTTTCTCGTCTATCTTAAAAGATGCCATAAAATTTCCTCATTTCAACGCCAGACAATAGGCTATTATCTCATTTGAGATCTCGTCAACATCGTCTTTGAGTTTAAATAAATTCATATGTTCAGCGGCAATCACGCATTCGTTTTGCGCAGTTTTAGCTAGCCAATTCATGAGGCCATTCCAGAACTTCGAGCCAAAAAGATATATCGGAAGCTTCTTCAGCATGCCGACCTTGAGCCTCACCAAAAGCGAAAACAACTCCTCCAACGTTCCAAAGCCCCCTGGAAAAAACACTATAGCATCGCTCGCAGAGATCAAAGTCAACAGCCTTATAGATAGCGTGTTGAAGGTGAATTCGCAATTCGCATCCATGAATTCGTTCTTGGACATAGCCTCTTCAATTACCCGAACCTTCAATCCATAAGAAAAAGCAGTTGACTCGGCTGATTTCGCTCCTTTGTTTGCCGCTTCCATAATGCCAAGTCCACCACCTGTTATTATCGAAATACCTGCTTTCGAAACTAATCTCGCCAAAACAACTGCCTTTTCATAAGTTTCTGAAAATTTCTCGATACCAACTCCGCCGAAAATGGCAACTTTTCTGCCATTTCTACTTAAAATATCACTGCTCAAAGAGAAGTCTGCATTAAAGCCTTCCTCTCCTTGAGCCAATTCCAAACTATTTTGCACTATCTGCTTTTCAGACAACGGCGTTTCCTCAAAGCTAATGCTTAAAACTCGCCCAAGAGAGTTGGCAAAATTTGACAAATAGTTTGCGAAATTTCCTCATCAGATTTGCTTGCCACATTGAAATCATATATCGAAATGACAAGGTTCTTGAACAACTGGAGAATCAAAGCTGTAACTTTCTTATGCTGAGCTAAAGTTTTGCACATAGGTTGAACCTGCTCCAACACAGGAATGTTGAATTTTCTCTTATCGAGAACTTTTGTGATAGCAAATTTTTTACCAGGGAAGCCGAGTTCAGCTCCATCCCACTCAGCAACCTCTGTGCAGCATGTTCCATTGCCAGTTTTAGAAAAAATCGTAGACAACTGATTAGGAAATTGATTTTGAGGACGAAACTGCAACTCAATTGCGCTCGCAGGCATTTTCGTAAAAAGATCGTCAAATTTCAATTCGTTAGAAATGATTTTTTTCAATTCATTAGAGGCATCTTCCTTCGTGTCAAAAAAGATACTTTTCGTAGAAATCTCAAAACTATTCTTGACTTCATCAGGAATCATCTTTGTCCACTCTAGATACTGTTTTTTGATTTCTTCAGTAGTCACATTAACAGTTTTCTTTACATAAAGTTGGATTAAATATGTCGCCTTCATTTGTTCCATCTGTTTTTGAACATCAGGCGAGTTGAAATATTTCTCTTTTTCCATTTTTTCGACAAGGCAAGTTTCAAACACGTACAAACCAATTGCTCGCAAAACAACCTCTTCCAACGGACTCCCAGACTTTGCGGATAGTTCTAAAAATTTATCATCAACCAAGCTGTCAACATCATAGTGATCCTTTATTTCCTTAACAGTAACTTTCTTACCGTCGATTTCTGCTATAACGTCACTGTCTTTTTTGTTAGTCAAATCAACAGACTTTGCATCTTGTTCCAAGATATTTCCGGGCCGAAAAATTTTCGAACAAGAAATATCCTTTCCATCAAATCCAAAAAATTTTACCTTACGTAGCTCGCAAATAGACAGGATAAACTTATTTGTAAAATCTGGGTGTGCCATTTTACGCATTTGCAGTTCAAGCTCAGGAGATAAGTCCTTTTGCTTCTCAGCTTTTGAAACTTTCGTCACAACAAAAACAATGAACACCCCAGGTCGTAATTCAATGCCGACAGGATGATAAAGCTTGCCTTTTTGAGCATACTTCGCAATTTCAGGAGGAACTGTATCAAGAAATTGATTTTTCATGTCAATAGATTTCAAATGATGAGTTTCTAAGAATTTATCCAATGAATCTTCGTCATAAACTGTTTTTTCAATCTCATTTTTCATTGCAAGATCTTTAACGTTGCAAGCCTTGATATCACATTGTTCTTTTCCTTGACCATGTTTTGGCCAAAATTCATCAGAGTAATATTTTTTGAGCGAATCTGGAGTTATCATTTTCTGAACTTCTTGCTCTTGATGCTGCTTAGAGATTGCTCTCTTAGCAACCAACTCGCACTTCTTTTTGTCTTCGGCAGGAATTTTTTCCTTGTCAGCAAGTCTCTTTAAAACAGATTGAATCGCCTTTCGCCAAGCTATCGCTGTTTTCAGTTGCATAATAGACATCTGCGCTTGAAGCTGTGGAGGCGCCTTGGCAACCTCCTCCATAATTTCCTCATCACTTACATCGGAAAGGCCGTTGTAACTCACAGCAGTCTGTTCCAAGACTCGAGCTTGAGAAGTGGTAGGCACGCCAACACAGAAAACAGCATGTGAAAACACTGCGCATATCGCGCAATTTAATAAAAAAGTTCTAATAATACTCATTTCGAAAACACCAAACAAATTCCGCGCAGATCATACATTTTATGATAACACACACCGCTCAACAACGCAAAACCATTTTACGATTGAGTCACGGGAATAAACGGGAATCGTCTAAGAAAATAGTT
>BNWD01000035.1 GCA_025998575.1 Alphaproteobacteria bacterium
ACATAATACCATATGATCACGAAATATATCTCATATTCGTCGATAAATGCTATTATCGTTTTGATTATATGAAGCGTGGGAATGGTTTATGCCGGCTCATTTTAACAATGCGAAATCGAAGAAAGCTATTGTAATAACGGTGTTTTTGGCTACGCTTTTGGCTGTCATTTATTCTATGGGCCAGTGGCTGATCCCGTTCATTATCGCGATGATTCTGGCGTATGCATTGCACGCACCTGTCCGAACTATTTCGACCAAATTAAAAATCTCGCAGGCGTTGGCAGCTAGTATTTTCATAATAGCGTTAATTGCGCTTTTCTCATTTTTCGCTATATTCATGATTCCGCTAATTAAAAACGCATTCATCGTTTTGCTCAGCAAATTGCCGAAACTCATGGAATTCATTCCTGGATTCATCAATAGCATTTTAAGGAAAATTTTCTTCTCTATCGGAATAGAGCGCACATTCAATATAGAAAACGAAATGGAAAAATATGTTGGTCTTCTCACAGCCGGATTGCCAATGTTTTTCCTGAACTTCATAAACCACGGCATCGCAATCGCCTATATCGTTATGTTCATTTTCATGACGCCAATACTGACTTTTTACCTACTCAAAGATTGGAATAAAATAGAAAATTATATTGAAATTTTATTGAAAAAAACCTCATCAAACCTAGCCGCAACAATAATAACAAACATAAATAAAAAACTCGGAGAATACATCAAAGGGCAGCTCATAATTTGCGTTATCTTATCAATTTTATATTCCGTTGGCATTTATTTTATCGGCACGAATGAATTCTTAACTTGTGGAATATTTTCTGGCTTTTTGTCATTCGCTCCTTTTTTCGGCCCATTCTTAGGATTTATGACTGCCATAACAATGTCTATCGACGACTTCTCAACCACATTTCAATACACACTCTTAGCCATTCTATACGTTGCCATTCCATTTCTTGACTCAAATTTCATAACACCAAAACTAATAGGCAAAAAAACCGGTATACCGCCATTTTGGATCCTGTTCTCAATCTGCGCAACAGCCTCCATTCTCGGCACAATCGGCATCTTCATCTCAGTCCCAATGACCGTCGTACTATCAACTACATGCAAAGAACTAATAAAAAAAGTATAATTTTCTGAGAGCTGAGTAACCTGAAGTTAGAGCTTAAATTTAAGTATTAATTATACGAAGAAGAGAGCTATTATGCCTGATATGTCACGATGAAGTGAAAATGTTGCGCTATGGATTTTGAAGAAACTTGGTGACAGAAATATTGCTAAATTTTTGTATATGTAATACAGTAGTTATTAAATATGAAAAATTATCTTGACAATTTCAATGAAAATATAAATTAGAAAATGATGAATTTGATAATTTAATACGTTTTTTACGAATACAGAGCTTCATGCAATCATTTTGCTTTGTCAATTTGGAGAATCCATTTAAATCTCCTGGCTACGAAACCGAACTTAATAGATTTAAGCACAGCTGTGAATAGTGTCTCAGGTCTTCCTTTGTGTTCTTAAACGTTCTTCATACTAGATGTGAACCTCTTTGAGTACATATATGTTGTCAATATAATGAGAATAATCGATGCGTAGGAGGCGAGGGCGGTATACTCAGAATCTGGCGCAATGATAAGCATGATGCCTAGAACGAACACGAAAGTTGTGCATATTTTGCTAAGGAATATTGGAGTGATATGTTTGTTTCGCGCTGTTTTGAGCAAGAAAAGCCCGCCAAAAAGCAGGAAAATATCTCGTATGCTCAACATTAATGCGACGAAAAACTCAGGCCAATGCAATCCTTTGTTAGTATAGAGGCTCCACAAAACGGTGTTGCAAAATACTTTATCAGCGATAGGGTCGATCAGTTCTCCGAATTTTGAGCTAATGTCGAGTTTTCTAGCGATATAGCCATCTAAAAAATCACTGATAGCCGCTAGAAAAAGCAATATCAAGCATCCAGAGTTCGTTGATGGCAACAATACAACGAACAATGGAGCAGCCAAAACGCGGAAAAAACTGATAAAATTAGCGATATTTTGCCGAAGCAATTTATCCAACAATTTCAATTCCGCTAAAAAAGAATCCTATTTCGTTAGCGGAAGTTTCTTGCGAGTCTGATCCGTGAACAGAATTTTGGTCAATAGAGAGCGCGAAATTCTTTCTAATCGTTCCGTTTTCAGCGTTTAGAGGATTAGTAGCGCCCATAAGAATCCTATAATCCGCAATAGCATTTTCCTTTTCCAAAACCTGAACGACAACAGGAGCAGAACTCATGAACTCACACAAATCTTGATAAAAAGGTCTCGCTTCATGTACTTGATAAAATTTTTTCGCCTGACAGAGCGAAAGCCAAATTTTCTTCTGGGCAATAATCCGAAACCCTGCATCCTCAATCATTTTGTTGATACTACCAATTAAATTACGTTCAACTGCATCAGGCTTTATTATCGATAACGTCCACTCCAACATAAAAACTCCTCATAAAGCTATGTCCGCATAATATATATTATGGAAACAAAAGCATGGCAAAAAACATAGTTCTTATTATAGATTATATTTGCAATGTCAACATCAGCTTTCTTATAATGCCTTGAACTTGCACTAAATTTGCCAACATATTTCTTCTCTTCCTCAAGCATCATTTCAATAACATTAAATCCTTGTTATTCTCCAAATATAATGTCAGAGCAATGCTTCCCTCTTGCTATATATTGTAGCTACTATCTACCAACCTACGCTAACTATTACTCCTTACACATATTTATACAAACTCATCTCTTTCAAATATATCAAAATATAATTACACTATCATAATCCAATCGTAACAGTGTGTCAATTCAACGTGAGCTGATGTGACTTCATGAATTTGTTGACTGATGAAATTACTGAAACTCAATGTTTTCATAGCAATTTCTTATATTACTAAATTATCATTAACAATTTTGAAAAGCTTTACTTGTTTCCACAACCTTGAGAATTTATATTATTAATTTCTACAGATTCTAGCAGCTTTTTGGAATAATGAGTCTGATGTGTTATTTCTTCAGATTACAGCACTTTTAGGAATTTGAGAAGACTAATTGGCAGTTGATTATATTTTGCACTGGAAAACTTAGATACGGTTATGCATATATTTATAAAACCAGAAACATGTTTCCGATTTGGAAACTATATTATATGCTGCGCTTGTAATTCGCATCAGTACATAGTTTTATATTCATATGAGACCTCTTGTTCAGCAGTCTTTTCAATGAATTTCCATCTCCTGGAACTATTATCAAATGCACTAAAACAGCGCAGGTTCCGGCCACCAGCAGTCCATATTCTAAACACTATTCTCTTTTGAACATAAGTATAAAGCTCATTCATCTCTAAGATTTCAACATTTTTCAACTTTTTCTTTTCTTGTTTAAGCATCAGTTCAAGATCAGTTACAAACTTTTTTATCATAAGCAGGGCAAAGCAGTCGTTTGGTGTAGTGATAGTGAGCTATTATAATAGAGAGTAACAAGATTATAGTAGCTATCCATAACTTTACTAAAATAATAAATGTTGGCAGCAGAATTATTTAAGGCTTTTCTGGGGATGGTAATTATTCCGCCGATCTATTTTGTAAAAACCGTAGAAAATACTAGTGATGCCGCAATAAAAAAGTATACACAAAATCAATTACAAGAGATGGGTAATACATAGAAACTTCTTCTTGATTCTCTTCCTGATGAGAGATTTGCCAAAGCCGTAATTAGTTAATTCCGAAGAAGAATCTACGTTCAAAAACTAATTGTTCGATTTTTGATGTAGTCAGATAAATGTTGCTCTCTATTGGAAGTGTAGATATTAGCAGGATATTTCGTGAGCTTGTTGTCCTAAGACACATTGACAAATAAATATTTTATGAGTGTAGTAGAAATCAACATATCCTAAATGCAAATATGATACGCTAAGCCTATGCTTAAAGCATAAAGGGAAGGAGTTGTGTAGTCCAACGAGGTGGGTAGTGATTATGTGTGAGTCCTTTAACATAAAAACATTAATAAAGTGTTAACAGAGCGGTGAGTTTCTTGTGAAAAAAATGGACTCTTAATAATAAGAAAGTATATGCAGAATCAATTACAGCAGGTGTGCAATATATAGAAACTCATTCTAATTTTCTTCTTGATTTAAAACTCTATCGATTACTCAAGAATGCCACATTCAAACCATAACTTGTTGTCATCAGATATCTTGACAAATAAATATCTTTATGAGAGTAGTAAAAATTAACATATCCTAATTATGCTTAAAGCATAAAGGGCAAGGAGTAAGACAAGCCACTAGATGGTTGGTTACCATAGAAACATTAGGAAAGCGCTAACAGAACTGTGAATTTCTTGTGAAAAAATGGTTTTAAAAAGAAAAATTCATCATGTCTTTAGTATTGTAGCGATACCATAATAAGAAAGTATGCGCAAAATCAATTACATATGAATGAACTTCTTATGAGCTTTATTTAGTTAAAACTCTGTCTATTGCACATTAGTGTGTTTATAAATTTAGGAATTATTTTGCTGTACTAGTAATCTGCATCGCTACATATAGTTTTATATTCAGATGAAACATCTTGTTTAGCACTCTTTTCAATGAATTTCCCTCCACAGAGCCTATATCAAATACACTAAAACAGCGCAGATTCCAGCCACCAGTAGTCCATATTCTAACAATATACTCTTTTTTTTGAATATAAGTATAAAGCTCAATCATCTCTAAGATTTCAATATCTTTCTTTTCTTTCTCAATTATCATTTCAAAATCAGTTTCCTTCAAGATACAACATCAGCGCAATACTCCTCTCTCAAATAGCTTCAAACATCGTTCTATATCCTACCTCTATCCGTAACAGGTTGTATATCTCGAATTCTATAAACAGAAAATTTCTAATTAACAATCTAAAAAAGTTGGATGCTTAATATACAAACTATTGCGGCGATATGATATGTATAAGGTAATTTCTTGACGTAAATTATTGTATTGTCGTTTTTATAAACTGTTGGAAATAGTATAATGCGCTTACTGCCGTCCATAATTGGAAATACACTGAAAAATTATGTTTGCAATATTATTGTTTATCGGAGCTATCAATGCAATGCGTTATTTAAATTTAAGCATACTATGTTATCAGCATAACCAACGGGCTTAACAATTATTCACGGCCATGACAACAGTTAAGTTTATAAACAAGCAATTTAACGTAAAGCTCCAGCATTCTTTTTACAAGACAATATCTTATGCTTAGCTGTAAGACCGTATCAAACTGCATATCTGAAAGCCAATGTCATGAATCTATTGATAATGCTGAGAAATTATTCACTTTTATTCAAGCTGCAAAGAGCGCTTGCATAACAATACTTCCATCAGTCATCAATTCCTCTGATAAATACTTCTCGAAAGATTCGGCTTGAGGAATAAAGTATGCTATTGGTGTATACAAAACATATTTTCTGCTTCGTAACTATATGTTCTATAATTTTAGCAGTCATTTCAATGAAGCCACATTATACAGATGGCTACATCAAATGCATTAAACAGATCCATGTTCCCGTCAATAGCCTTCCATATTCTAATTCTGTTTTCTTTCTTCAAACCTCATTTCAAGACCATTAAATCCTCGCTATTCTAGCACCATATAATTGTTCTGCAATTCTTTCTTAGTTTATGCAATAAATTATATAGAGCAACGGTGTAAGTATTAGCTACTCGTAACTGATACTGGAAGATTGCAGAGATTATCCTAAAATAAACAACAGTTGTTAGAGTAGTATTTATAATTATGTCAAAAATTTTACACGATAATTTAACTAACAATATTTATGTTTAAATAGTTTAATGCTGATTTCATTCATAATCTGCCGTGAGCAAATCGTTTTAGATTAACAAGCTTTTGAGTATCGCAACAAATTGTGCAAAATCAAGGCCTGTAGAAGCAAGACCATATTGTAAACTATTCTATACTGCATATCCGTTTCGCAAGCATTAGTTATTCGTAAACGGGCCAACAGGATTGCCAGAGATGAATTGCTGTACGAATGGATTTGCAGTAGTTATCAGGTTCATATTCGTTCCTTCCCAGATCATTTTGCCGTGATGCAGTAGCCCGACGCGATCGCTTATTTGCTTTAGGCTGTTTATGTCGTGAGTGATCGAAAGAGCCGAGATACCAAGTTCTTTGGTGCATTTCACGATGAGCTCGTTTATCGTTCCGCTCGTTATCGGATCAAGCCCTGTCGTTGGTTCGTCGAAGAAAATAATGTGAGGATTCATAGCTATAGCCCGCGCGAGAGCAACGCGTTTTTGCATGCCTCCGGAAAGGTCGGATGGAAACAAATTTGCTATTTTTTCATCAAGATTAACTGCGGCAAGCTTCTCAAGAGAGATTTTACTCGCCTCTTTCGCAGATAGCCCATAGCCATAAACAAGCCCGAAAGATACATTGTCGATAACTGTCATGCTATCGAAAAGCGCGCCTCCTTGGTATAAAACTCCGCACTTCAAAAGCGTCTGCAAGCGTTCTTTTTGTCGCATTTCGCCGACTACTTTCCCATTAATTTTGACTACGCCTGAATCAGGTTTTACCAGGCCTAAGATGCATTTGAGCAAAACAGATTTCCCTGTTCCGGATCCTCCGATAACGACATACGATTCACCTGCCGATATATTCAACGATATACCATCCAAGACAGTTTTGCTTCCAAATGATTTTTTCAAATCTTTGATTTCTATAACAAACTTCATGCAAGCTCACCAACAATTATATCAAAGTCTTTCATGCTTCTTTTTGAAAATTACTAGTCCATCATATTAGAAGAATACCATAAAACTACATAGATTCTCTTCAATAACTGCTCGCAATTCCTAAGTTCGCAACTGATATTTTGTGGCAAAAATTAATATACCAACTTTCAATAGCGATTAGAAAATTTCCAGAATACATGAAGCCTTGGAGAATATTTAGATGTAATTTAGTATTATGCGAAATTAACACTTCATATTTGCCTTTCAAAACTATAGAACGCACAAAGCATAAGAGTTAGAATAAGCATTATGTAATATAAGAATTCGTTTCAATCTTCTAATTTCTATGATAAATTCTGTAAAATATATAATAAAAATCATATTAGATTTTTTATCCTTGTGACAAACGCCATAAACTCCAAGCGCCTAAATAGATGCTATAAAACATGGAAAATATTTTTATATAAACCACTCATCAGGAAGCTACAGAGTTTTAAATCAAGAAAAATCCTATTATTGCAATTAATTTTGATCCTATTTTCTTTATTATAGTATCGCTGACATTAACATTCTTTCTTATTATG
>BNWD01000036.1 GCA_025998575.1 Alphaproteobacteria bacterium
TGTGTAATTTGAGGTTTGCGCCTAGTCCAACTGGATTTATGCACATTGGGAATGCTAGGGTTGCTATAATTAACTATCTGTTTTGCAGGAAAAACGGAGGTAAATTATTGCTGCGAATTGATGATACTGATGTATTGCGCTCGAAGAAGGAATACGAAGAGTCGATTTTGCGGGATTTGGAATGGCTCAATATCAGTCATGATTCGTTTTTTCGACAGTCTGAACGGATTGAGCGTTATAGACAAGTTTTACTGCAGTTAATCGAGAAAGGCGTTGCTTATAAATGTTATGAAACGCAAGAAGAATTAGAATTTAAACGGAAGAATGCGATTGTAAAAGGCAGGCCGCCAGTCTATGATCGTGCGTCTTTGCAGCTAAGCGAGACTGAGAAAAAGAAGCTTGAAAGTAGCGGCGTTTCTCATTATTGGAGGATGAAACTGCCTGCGAAAACTGTGTCTTGGAATGATTTGGTTTTGGGGTCGATAAGTTATGATTTGGCAAATGTAAGCGATCCTGTTTTGGTTAAGGCTGATGGAACGTTTTTGTATACGTTTTCTTCTGTTATCGACGATTTCGACTCGAATATCACGCATATAATACGCGGCCAGGATCATGTGACAAACACATCCGTTCAATTGGCTATTTTTGACGAGATCTCGCAGTCAAAATTTAACGTAGATTTCGCGCATCTTTCGCTTTTTGTTAACAAAGACGGTTCTCAATTTTCCAAGAGATTGGGCAGTCTGAACATAGGTAATTTGCGAGATATTGGCATCGATCCGATGGCTATTTGCAACCTTTTGGCGACGCTTGGCTCTTCTTTGGATATTTCTTATTTTCAATCAATGAGCGACCTGGAAAGTTATTTTGATTTGCTGAAATTTAGTTCAAATTCTCCTAAATTTGATTTGGATGATGTATTAAAAATTAACAAAAAATTGTTGCATAGTAAGATGTATGCCGATTTCGAAAAAATTTTAGGCAAAGGATTTATTTCGGAAAAGGCTTTTAATGTTATCCATCAAAATATAGAGACTTTGAATGATTTCAAGGAATGGAATTATATATTATCTAACAACTTCAAACCTGATTTTCTAATGAGTGATGCAGATAAAAACACACTGAAAATAGCTGTTGAAATTTTTAATTCTTGCTACGAATTTACACCTTACGTTGCGGAAAAAGCACTGCTTAATATCTCAAAAAAAGCGGATGTATCAGGAAAGTCTTTATATAGGCCCATTCGAAATGCTATAACTTATCAAGAACACGGCCCAAATCTCATTGATTTATTGTGCATTATTGGGAAAGAAGAAGTTTTGCGGAGATTAGCGCTCGCGCAGGTATCTACAGTTAACGTATAGTTAGCAAACAAGCGATAATAAAAGGATAAATAACTGCTGCGTTGCATATAGTTCGCATTAGCCTGCACAATTATAGATCAAATTTTCCATTTTTGCCAAGAAAACTGATCAAATTCATTAAAAAACTACCTTCAAATTCTAATCAATAGTCGATCTCAATTTGTGAAACGTCTAGAGGATTTACGTACAAAAAAGATTTTGAGACTAATCGTCAATATAATTCTAAGATCTCTCAACGCATTCTGTTTTAAATTTAACTGTAATCTATAGCTGAAAATGTAGCGCGAAATTTATTTAGAAGTAAATCTAGAATAACATTGCGCATAACTCATTAATTTTACTTCTCGTTAACTCTAGGGCTACACCTATCTATAATAAAGCCTATAAACACATTTATTCTAAATGTGTCTATTTGTTAACTATACATAAAATGCAAAAAAATATGCGTAATTAATAAACAATATAAGTCCAAAATGGTAAAAAATTTCGATTTTACAAATAGATTGAGTATTGAGTTTGGAATAAGTAAACTAAACACTTATTCCATAAAAATTCTGCTAGAAAATCAAGCTTTTTGATATAGAAATGATATGCGCTAATGAGGATTTTTTAGCGCTAGAAAAATACCTTCAAAAATTTAATCCTGTTAGGATTGTTTATAAATTTTCTTCTAAATATTGTCTTTAATTGATAATTTTACAATGAGCTCTTTTTATGTTTTTCAGTACAATTAAAAATAAAATGAGTGCCGATTATTCTACACAATTGCCATTTTTGAATAATCTCACATTTTTTTGTTTTTAAATATAAAGTATTTTATTGTTATTTAGTAGAAAAACACATCACTTATTAGCGATTGCAAATTGCACAATCTTATTCTTAAAGATAAGAAGTTATTCAGCACACACTGGCTTTTTAATAGCAAAATTATTAAAAATACTACAAATTTCTCAAAAAGCTTGTCAATAAATTTTATCATTTTTGTAAAAAATATTATGCAATTGTGGGCTTTTGTGATTTAACAAAATTAAATACTGGATTCACCATTCGCAAATTTTAAAATTTAATCAATGTAAATAGAAATATATTAATGATATTAACACCTCAACAATAGTAAGAATTTTTATCGAAGCGAAGCGAAAAACTCTGTCGTTTGGTGTAGTTATGGTGAGCTGTTATAACTCAGAGCAACGAGATAAATATCGCTATTCATAACTTCCTAAAATAAGAAAATCTGTTGGCAACAGAATTATTTAAAGAATATCCTGATATAGAAAAAGGTTAATATTAGCGATATATATAATAAGAAAGTATGCACAAAACCAATTACAAGAAGTTGATAATGCATAGAAATGTCTTCTTGATTTTAAACCTGTTGATTTTACATGAATGGGTTATCAAAAATGATGCTTAGTGTTTGTACGTTAGTGTGTTTTGCTAAGGTGAATGTAAATTGTATGGAGGCCAAGCAAATAGTGCAATATGCCAGTCAGCCAATTAAAGCAACGTGATTGCTGGCAGAGATTTGACAATCATTCAGATTTCAATATGTCAGACTCCTAGGTAAAAGTTGCTAACCAATTGTTTGAGCCTATCAATCATAGAAAGATTGATTCTGATATAGGATTTTCTAAGGCGTGTAGTTTTCTTTCGTCGATGATTGATACTTCATTCAAATTATTCTAGAATTGCGTATGAATTTTTAGTACAAGCGGCAATCATTTATACTGTCCGGTTGGCTAAATTCCTGAATTTAAAGACTTCACTGGAAGTCTTATTAACCTTTTATTCCGTATTAGAGCTGCTGATTGCCCAGTAACTTTTAAATGCAAAAACTATGAAAAGATGAAACGTGTTTGCAGCAAAATTAAAAATACTAATGTGTTTGGCTCTAGATATATTGAGGTTGTCAAAATATATTGAAAAAATTGTATGGTCCAATTATTAAAGGAAGTTTAGCTGATATTTTCCTGTTCTTAGGTAACATCGTCAACATACTGCTAACTTTCAACAACCTGTATACTTCTTTGAATACTCCTGCAGATTTGGAATATTTTTTGAAAATATATAGTGGGAATTCTCTTCCTTTATTTGATACAAATGTAACATTTATCATATTTAACAGAGAGCTCATCTGGAAAAACTCAGAAGAAGTTCATTCATATTTATCCATCTCTTGCAATTGATTTTGCATATACTCTCTTAATTATAGGGGCGCTAATATTTCCAACAGCCCAAATAAAAACTTCTTTTTTATATTATAACATCTCACCATCACCATACAAAGCGACGGCATTTTTTGATCAAATCTGATAAATTTATCAAACCTATAACTAGTTGACATTCAATAAGCGAAGTGATATCATATAAAAATCAGCAGGATTTTGCTGATGTTTTTCAAAAAACTTAATCAAAGAAAATTTATGTCAGTAAAAGGAGAAAGAAGATGAATACAATTATAGAGAAGTCGGAAGTTATGGCATTAGATATTGCTGTTTTGAAGTGTCATTTGAGATTGAAGAATAATTTAGAAGAAGAGTATTTGTCTAGAATTATAGATATGACTGCTGAAGCTTTCGAGAATAAAACAGGAAGTTCTATTCTGAAAAAGAAGTATAGATATGTTTACAACGATTATTCTTCGAAGCTATGCCTTCCTATGCAACCAGTTGTTGAGGTTTGTTCTGATAAGAATGCAAAAGTAGAGCTTCCTGTTGAAATTGAATACATAGCAGGCGTTTGCGATTATTCAGAAAAGGTGCCGAAGTATATTCCGCTATTTATCACTGCAACAAGCAACCGTGTTTTTCATTCAGTTCTAATGAAGCCAAACATCAAGCAAAGCTTGAGTTTGTCAAATTTGCAAGGGGCGGCCTGGTCAGCTTTAAAAAGCTGACCGCGGCCTTTGAGAGCCCGCAGCTGGCATTCGCCAGCAAGGCCGCCCCTTGCCAATTTTCACAATAAATTCACAGTACTGCTTTATGTTAAAGGACTCCATCACTAACCCACTCCCTCCTCTGGGAATGCATAACTCCTTATACTTTACGCTTTAAGCATAAGCTTGCGCATATCACATTTGCAGTTAGGATATGTTGATTCTCAACACTTTCACAAAAATATTTATTTGTCAATATATCTGATTGGCAACAAGCTCACGAAATATCCTGCTCATATTTACACTTCATAAGAGATAGCGGCATTTTTCTGAGTACATCAAAAATTGAATAATTAGTCTTGGAGCGTAGATTCTTTTTTTGGTTGCAAACTGTTCATGGTTTTGGTAAACCACTAGTCAAGAAGAGGTTCAGAAGAAGCTCATTCAGGCTTATTAATATAATGCAATTGATTTGTAGCATATACTTTCTTATTGCAGCATCACTAGTATTTTCTACAGCTTTCACAAAATATCTATTGATTAATAATTTTCACCTAATATTTAGAAATCCACAGTTCTGTTAACAAACTCTCTATAACATTTTTATGTTAAAGGACTCAATCCATAACCCCTCCCTCCTCGGGGAACTTACTAACTACTTCTCTTTATGCTTTAAGCATAAGCTTATGCATATCACATTTGCAGTTAGAATACGCTAATTTCCACTACGCTCATAAAAATATTTATTTGTTAAGAATCAGAGTTTTAAATAAAATTCCATAAAAATAACTAGTATTTCTTTGAGCCTCCGAGTTATGGATAGAGACATTTATCTTGTTACTCTCTATTATCTTGTTACTCTCTATTATAACGGCTCTACATCATTACTAAAAGCCACAGTGTTTCTCGCTTCGATAGGATAAAGCTCATCTTATTACAACCTATATTATGTTCCGTAACTGGATGTCGCCCATTGCCTTAGCGCTATTATATTAGCGATGGTTTGACGCATATTGTGAATATAGTTTGTAGGGAAAAATGAAATGCAGTTATGTATAATAACAATAATCTATTGTTTTTGAGAGTTTTATGTTGCAGCGGATGCGGATTGTTGGAGGTGCCAGGCTTGAGGGGGAGATAGCGATTAGTGGTGCGAAGAACTTGGCTCTACCTGCTTTGGCTGCCGCTTTGCTTACTGACGCGCCTGTCATTTTAAGTAATGTGCCGAGGCTTTGCGACATAAATTCTATGCTTTGCCTTTTGGATTTCATTGGCTGCGATATAGCGCACCGTGACGCTCATACGCTCGAGATAATGTTAAAAGACACGAAGTGCACGGAAGCGCCGTATGATTTCGTGCGGAAAATGCGAGCGTCGATTTTGGTTTTGGGGCCGCTCGTAGCCCGGTTTGGACACGCAAAAGTCTCGCTTCCGGGCGGGTGTGCGATTGGAGCGCGTGATGTCGATTTGCATATAAAAGCGCTTGAATTGATGGGGGCAAAGATAGAATTAGATGGCGGATATATCAACGCCATAGCAGCCAAAGGGCTTTGCGGCTGCGACATCAGCTTTCCTATAGTCACTGTGACTGGAACCGAAAACGTGTTGATGGCTGCTGTTTTGGCTAGTGGCCAGACGCGGATAATCAACGCCGCAATGGAGCCGGAAGTTGTAGCTTTCTGCGATTTATTGAACCGAATGGGAGCAAAAATATCTGGACAGGGGACATCAGTCCTCGTCGTGGACGGAGTAAAAACCCTTGGCGGTGCAGAGTTTGATATAAGCCCAGACAGGATAGAAGCTGGCACATACGCGATCGCCGCTGCCGTGACAGGAGGACGGATCCGGTTGAAAAATTGCCGTTATGACGACTTGACGGTTTTTTTCGATACACTGCGAGAAACAGGGGTCTGTTGCGAAAGAAATAGAGGCGATGTCATCGTTTCCAGAGGCGAACACGATATACGCCCATGTGACGTCAACACAGCTCCATACCCTGGATTTCCGACTGACCTCCAAGCTCAGTATTGCGTCTTAATGTCGGTCTGCTCGGGCGCGGCAGCAGTAACCGAAACAATCTTCGAAAACCGCTTCATGCATATTCCTGAGTTGGCGCGAATGGGAGCAACCATATCAGTTCACGGAAAAACCGCACTTATCACAGGCGTGAAAAAACTCATAGGCGCGCCCGTTATGGCAACGGATCTGCGCGCATCCGTCTCGCTCATTCTGGCAGGACTCATCGCAGACGGCGAAACCATAGTCAACCGCATATACCACCTGGACCGCGGCTATGAAACCCTCGAACAAAAACTCTCCTCATGCGGAGCAAACATCCAACGAATGGCCGGACAACGTTAACTTTCTACTTAAATAAGTTAGTGGATTTCAATATTACTAAATAGAAACTCAACTTAAAAAATTTTAAGTTATATTCTTGTTATTGGATCGCTTATATATAATTGAATAATGAGCGAAATAAATGTGTTTAATTTTTAAATTTAATTAATTATAATCTTTCAAAATTTGTTCCTTCGATGATAATTCTATAGCCTTAACTAAAACACTAGGAATTGAACAAGGATCTTAACCTATTAAATGCAAATTAACGTAGACATCACATTCGATACAGAGCAAATAGTAAAAACAGCATATAATATCTATGAACTACCTATAAAAATATTATTTTTTTAATGAATGAGAGCTGAAATATAAAACTTATTTATACGATATTTTTGTGGAAGTGAAATTATACTTCTGCTAATAATTACGAAATGATTCTATTTTATAATAACGCAACAATACTTTATATATTGGTTAGATAAAACATTAAGAGTGCTTAGTTAACAACAGATAATATTTTATATACAT
>BNWD01000037.1 GCA_025998575.1 Alphaproteobacteria bacterium
TCGAACCTGAGTCAAGCTGCCTTGAGCTGTCGGCATTAGGTCAGTTGCTATTGTTTGAATCGAATCGATAACAACGACAGATTTGCTATTCAAAACCGCCAACGCAGACATAATTTCGCGCATATTGGAAGACGATGCAATCTTCACTTTCTCGCTTTGAACCCCGAGCCGTCTTGCGCGCGACAAAACTTGTGTTGAAGATTCCTCTGCAGAAATATAGATATAATTTTCTATATCGGAAATATTTTTAAAAATCTGCATCAATAAAGTCGACTTGCCGATTCCAGGCTGGCCTCCTAGCAAAATCACCGAACCTGGAACAAAGCCTCCTCCTAAAACCCTATTAAATTCAGGAAAGTCAGTATTATGCCGAAGCATACAATTTATTTCATCAAGTAAAAAATCAGCTGAAACAAAGAAATTGTCGGAAATTTTAAAGTTTTGAATTTTAGTAGAAACAGCCTCTTCAACAACGGAGTTCCATTCCTTGCAGACTTCACATTGTCCAACCCATTTCGGAAAGATAGCAAAACATTCTTGACAAATAAATTTAGCGCCAATTTTAGACATATTGCGCACACAAAATCTCCGCCCGTGTCGAAATCGAACACGAAGAAATAACAAAAACGTAGTTATTAGAGACTTCTATTTCCACTTTTAATCCTAAATTATTGCAGATGAAATGAGATTTTTTCAGACGTTTCTCCCAATAAATAGCTGCTTTTACGAGTGACTTTGCAGTCGCAATTGGAGAGAAAAAACCAAGCTTCTGGGCATAAACTTGAGTATAAAAATCAGGAGATAACGACGCGTCAGAGTGAGCTGCAGCAGTGATGATAAATGAATCATAAGGCATCGATTTCAGCAAATCATATCGTAATTCCAAATTATCTAACTTATCAAAATTGCGCAACTCAACAAGCAAATCACTTCCTGCTTCAACAGTTGAAACAATGCTGTTTTCTGACAAAACGTTATTTAATTCTGCAGAGACATTCGTGTTCACAATCGTAAAGCTAGGAAATCCAATTTTTATACGCCCATCCAAAGGTAGCTCAACAGGAAAAATGTAACCTTTATGAACAAAAGAAAATATCAATTTTTGCTCAGGATTTTGCGATTTTATAACATAAGCTGCCGCAAACAAGCTATTTCCGAAATACATAGCTTTTTCAGATGGAGTATAACATTCTATTGCGAAATCACCATTTTTCAACGGCTTGACAAAAGCAGATTCAAGCAAATTTATCTCCATTGCCCAATTCTGCAACAATTTATTATCATTAAAATTATCTTCCTCTTTTTCTTTAAAAAAGACAGCAGAAGGAACGCCAGCGAATTTATCGCGACTAAAAACATCAACTATCCAAAAAAAAGGGTTCATATTTTTCTCTCCTTTATTTGATTTTAACAAATTTTACACGCTAAATCAATAACATATAACTATTTTTTATATAACAATAAATCGCCTATGTTGCAATGGAGCCATTTGCAAAGTTTTTCCATGGTTAAAAACGTATGTTAACTTGTCCAAATTTACAATTATCGTCATTTTTCATTAATCTTCTCGGTAAACAATAATTTTTTATCGAATAGCGAGAAGAAATTATCTTTTGTCGACAATATAACAGGTTTTGCTGAAATTTACTACAACCGCAATAAACATAATATAACTATTGAACTAGTTTGAAAAATAACAAACAAATAAATAAGAAAGCGAAATATTTATTGTATTTTCAAAAATAATTGTTGCAAAACGAGGATAATTCGTTATACTATAAAAATAGGGACAGGTTTTTTGGGTGAAAAAATGTTTGAGACAATTATTGATTCGATATTTTGCGCGCTTGAGCGATTTTTTGGCGAAGGTAGAACTGTATCCAAAAAAGACATATTAATAGATAGCCCAAAAGATCGAGCATTGGGTGAACTATTCACTAACGCTGCTATGGCGTTTTCGAAGCGCTTATGCCTCGCTCCTGGCGTTCTGGCTAAACATGTTGCTGACTCTCTTTTGGAGAACGAAAATGTTGCCGAGGCTGCTGTTGCTATGCCTGGGTTTGTTAATTTTAATCTGAAAAAACGATATTGGCAGGATTCTGTTGCGAATATAATTACTCAAGGTGAAGAGTATGGATATGTGAATCTGAAAAATGGTGAGTCAGTTAACGTTGAATTTGTCTCTGCAAACCCTACTGGCCCTTTGCATACTGGGCATGCGAGAAACGCTGTTTTTGGCAGTGTAATTGCCAATTTATTGGAAAGAATTGGGCATAAGGTCACTAGGGAATTTTATGTTAACGATAAGGGAAATCAAATAGAATCGCTTGCAAAATCACTATACCTCAGATATAGAGAATCTCTTGGGAGCAAAATATCTCTCAACAATTTTTCGGATGATATGTATTGCGGAGACTATTTGAAGGAATTGGCTGATGAACTCGTTTGCAAACATCAAGATGAATTTTTGAACAAGGACGAGTCAGACTGGATTGAATTTTTCAAGGATTTTGCTGTCAAGAAAATGTTGCAAAATATTGAGGCCGATCTTGCGAGTTTGGATATCAAAATAGATATATATACCTCTGAAACAGCTTTGTGTAACCGAAAATTGGTTGAAGAGGCGCTTGCTATATTGACGCGTGGCAATAATATATATGAGGGCATATTGCCAAAACCGAAAGGATTCGTTCTTGATGATTGGGAGGAGAGGCCGCAGACTCTGTTCAAATCGACAAAATATGGAGATGATATTGACAGGCCGATAAAGAAGTCTGATGGAAGCTGGACATATTTCGCTGGCGATTTGGCTTATCATTTAGACAAAATAAAGCGAGGATACAATAGAATGGTTGCAATCCTTGGCGCTGATCATAATGGCTATGTTAATCGCTTGAAGGCAGCTGTAACCGCACTCAGTTCTGGCGCTGCAGATATTGAAATTCGACTTTATCAGCTTGTGAATTTTATGGAAAATGGTGTTGCTGTTCGAATGTCAAAACGAGCAGGGAATTTTATAACCCTCAAAAAAATTGTTGAACGAGTTGGAAAAGATGCCACAAGATATATGATGATTTCGAGGCATCACGACGTCATGATAGATTTTGATTTCGTCAAAACGGTTGAGTTTTCGATGGAAAATCCTGTGTTTTATGTTCAATATGCGTATGCAAGGATTTGCTCGATATTTAGAAATTTTGAATCAAATTTTGAGAAAATTGATGTTGATGAATTGAAGAATTGCAATAAGGATAGTTTGACTGATGAAGCGGAAATTTTGCTAATCAAAGCCCTGTGTTTTTGGCCAAATCGAATTGTATCTGCTGCTGTTGCAATAGAGCCCCATCGAATTCCTGTATATCTTCAAGAAATCGCGCATTTGTTTCACTCGCTTTGGAATAATGGAAAATATAATGCCGAATTGAGGTTCATAGATGTCAATAATGAGACGAAATCGCTGGCTAGGTTGTCTATGTTATACGCAACAAAACTTGTTTTGGAAGATGGGTTTAATTTGATTGGAATCAAACCGATGAAGGAGATGAAGTGAGTATGATGCATAATAAATTCAGTCACAAAGAAATGCCTGGTAACATGCCTAAATATCTAAAATACGACGATATTTTTATGTCGAAAACTGGAGCAACTAGGCAAATAAATACTCCTCAAAAACAAAATAGAGAAAGTTTTCAACAAAAAGAACAATCGTTGAGAGATTATGATGAGGAGGAAATCGATTATTTAAACGAAGAAGAGCAATACGAAGATGAAGATAATGAGAATAGTTATTTTTCTGGGAACACAGGAATAATTGATGAGCGAATGATTAAATATCAAAAGCGAAAATTGCCTCCTTTGCAGCGATATTCGGAGCAAACAAGAAAAGGGGCGATTTACTCGCGAGCACCTGCTCCGTATTGGGCCGATGACGAATATAGGCAAAGAAAGTATAACACTAAATCTATTTTCGCTAATGTTTGGCAAAAATTTTTCATAACATTTACATCTATTTTATCTTTAATTTGTCTCTCATGGATTGCCTATAATTGGGGAAACGATAGAGTATCAATTCAACC
Organism: Alphaproteobacteria bacterium; assembly: GCA_025998575.1. GTDB lineage: Bacteria > Pseudomonadota > Alphaproteobacteria > RUG11792 > RUG11792 > BNWD01. The sequence continues at coordinate 4,077 of BNWD01000037.1, forward strand.
AACTATTATTGAACCTGAAAATGATAAATTTAAGGTTTTGCCAGAGGAGCCAGGAGGTGAATTTATTCCGCACAAAGACAAGGCGGTTTATGAGAAAGTGAACCCTAATATTGCGCATTCTAATAACGAGGAAAAATTGTTGCCGCCAGAGGAGTCGCCACTGATAGTTGAGCAAAACAATGCGAAAAATCAGAATAATGTTGAGGAGTATTCCATAGTTGATGAGAAAATTTATTATATAAAAATTTCATATGGAAAAAGTAAAGAAATTTTGGAAAATGAAGTGAAATTATTGCGCAAAAAATTCGCAGGAGTCATAGGATCAAAAGAGTGTTCTGTTAAAAAAGTTAGCAACAATAGCGGAGAAAAGAAGTATGCGATTCTCGTTGGCTCATTTGAATCACAAGAGGTTGCAGCATATATCGCAAGAGAACTCGGAGGCAATTGTTCGATAATATCAGTTAAAGAATAAACATACCATCAACAAAATTATATCTTTATGATGGAGTTTAATTGTCCGCAGGCCGCCATTATATCTTCGCCGCGGCGTTTTCTGAGCGTGACATTTATGCCACTTTTTTCAAGAGCGTGTTGAAATTGAGCAACTGTAGCTTCAGTCGATGGAATAAAATCGCAACCTGGCCAGGGGTTGAATTGCAGCAAATTTACTTTAGCATTTAAATTTCTAAAAAGCTTGGCAAGTTCAATAGCGCAGTTTTCTGAATCATTTACTCCGCGTAACAGCAAATATTCAAACGTAATTTTCAAATACTCATGATATTTTGAATATTCAATGCAAGCATTTATAATGGATTCGATATTAAAAGTGTTGTTTATCGGCATAATTTTACTTCGTATTTCGTTGTTTGGAGCGTGCAAAGAAATCGCTAATTTGCAACAAATATTCTGCGAAATTTTAGATAAAATTGAAGAAATTCCAGAGGTAGAAATAGTAATTTTCCGTCTAGAAACCCCTTCCATTTCATCGGCAATTATATTATCAATCGCCTTCAAAACATTTTCATAATTAAAAAGCGGCTCTCCCATTCCCATGAAAACTATGTTGGATAATCTATCTGGATTTTCCCAAAATTTTAGATAATCTTTAACTATTAAAAACTGACCGATTATTTCTTCTGTTGTCAAATTTCTGCAAAATCCACCATAGCCAGTGTTGCAGAATTTGCATCCGACAGCGCAACCGATTTGCGAAGAAACGCAAATAGTCGTGCGTTTTAAATTTTTCTCTCCAATTGAATCGTCGTTAAATTCAGGAATAAAGACAGTTTCAATCGTTTTTTTGTCATCCAATTCCAATAAAAACTTGATCGTACCATCAACAGATTTTGCAACATTCGCTATTTTCGGCCTGTATATATAGAACTCGTTATCTAAAATATTTCGTAAATTTTTATTCAAATTTGTCATATCAAGAAACGACGTTTTTCCGAATCTGTATATCCAAATAAAAATCTGCTCGACGCGAAATTTTTCTATATTTTTCTCTGAGACGAGCTCGATTAACTCTGATTTTGTGTAATTTAAAATGCCTTTTTTCATATATTTATCTTTTCGAATTCGCTCCTTATTAATTGAGCTCGCGCGATTTTTTCCGAAGAAGTCAAAGCAGACATTGGCTTGCCCCAAACAGTTTCTGGCCAAAGAGAATCATTGGTTTTCCTCGCGATAACATGAACATGGAGTTGCGGGGTTTTGTTGCCAATCGCAGCTACGTTCAGTCGATCCGGAGAAAACAGTTTGTTCATCACGTTCGAAGCCAGTTTTATCTCCTTCATCAATTGCAAACAATCATCGTCAGACAGTTGATCTATCTGAATGATATTCGCGCGCCGCGGAATTAAAAGTAGCCACGAAAACTCCTTGTCTTCCATCAAAATTCGGCAAAGTTTCAAATCAATTATGAACTCTTTTTCATAAAATTCATCACGTAATTTAAACATATTTAACCTTTTTCAAAGAACATTTTGTGTAATTTATTAGTCAAAATTTCGGTTTGTTGAAGCGGGACGACAAGCGAAATCGCCATATCGGAAACGGCAATCTGCTTCAGCTTGATTTTCTTTGCATTAAGGAGCGCCAAAGCGTCTTTCAAAATCGCCTGATCAGTTTTTATCCCGCTTCCAACAATGCTCACAACGCCAATATCGTTATCTATCTCAAATGTGATGTTAGGAAGGTTATCCAAAATAGTTTTCAAATCAGAAATCTGAGTTTTGGCAATCAAAAAAGATAAATTTTGATTAAAAAAGAAATTAAATTTAAAATAAATTTAATAAAAATAAGGCCTTCCTGTAAGCTCGGAACTGGTCTCTAAAACCAATCTCCAGCCC
>BNWD01000038.1 GCA_025998575.1 Alphaproteobacteria bacterium
CGACCGTTTTTTAGCTATCTATACGAAGGAACTTGCAGTAATTAGCAAAATTAACAATAAATACAATTAGAAGAAAGCTTCTTATGTGTAGAGTTGATGAATGCAGAAAATTAAAGAGGGGCGACAATTATTTACGTCAATAACATAATGTTTGAGATAGGAGTTTGTGTGGATACATGTAAGTATCGCGATATTCGCAGTTTAATAAAAAGTTGTATAAGGAGCGGTATATAGAAATGTAAGTGAAAAGATTGTAATAGTTAGCAATGGAGATGAGCGCCGCCATTACTCTTTATCTTGAATGAAATGGAGTTTATAGAATCGCAAGATTTAATAAACTTGAAATGAGAATTGAGAAAGAACCGAAAGATATTGAAATCTTAGAGAGGGATGTTATTTATACGTATATTCAAAAAAAGAGGACAAAAGCAGAATATTGACTGCTGTTGACAGTAGTAGGCTCTGTTTTAGCGCCTTTGAGATAGTAGGAGATGGAAATTCATTGAAAAGACTGCTAAATAAGATGTCTCATATGAATATAAAAACTATATGTAGCGACGCAATCATATTGGAAAATAATTGCTAAATTTATAACTCGCATAGCTACGAAGCCTAAAACGTATTTAGTAGAGCCTTACAACTCAATGTTAATATGTTGCCTTGCAAAAAGAATCATTGGAGCCTTCCGTTAAATTGCTTGTTGATAACGTTTATCATAGCCTAGCGATAAAAGCTATGGCTTGGTGTAGTGATAGTGAGCTATTATAATATAGAGCAACGAGATAAATATCACTATCCATAACTTGTAGGCTACAAAGAAATACTCGTTATGTTATTACATATAGAATAAAGTTGCTTATAGAACAAGTATGAAAACGTAATATTTTCACAATGCAGTAAAGAGAATTATTTAAAGAATATTCTAATATAAAAAAGAAGATTAATATTAGCGATATTATAATAAGAAAGTATGCATAAAATCAATTACAAGAGTCTGAACATCTCCTTGATTTAAAACTCTGGCGATTCCATATGAGTGAGTTATATAATAGAGTAACGTAGTCAGCCCAATACTCATCTCCCTGGTTATATATTACACGATTATCTACAAAACTCTGAGAACGATTGAAATTCTTGCTCTTCCACTTCCGTATACAGTTTCTTACTCAGCCCTTTACTAAATTGTTGCTATTGCAATACTTGCACATATTAATACACATACAAACTCATCTTACAAATAGGGCCTAACATCTTGTATATTATAACGCAACGTAACCAGTCACCAATTCCGGTTATAGAGATTGGGATTCATTGAAATGACTGCTAAAATTTATAGATAGCATACAGTTACGAAGCATAAAACATGTTTAGCAGAGTCTAAGATATTACCAGCAAAAGAATGTTATAACCTTCCGTTAAATTGCTTGTTGATAAAGTTTATCAAAGCGAAGCGAAAAACGCTGTCGCTTGGTGTAGTGATAGTGAGCTATTATAATATAGAGCAACGAGATAAATATCACTATCCATAACTTTACCAAAATAATAAAAACAAACCAGTAACAGAATATTGTTAATATAAAAAAGAAGGTTCTCTTGCTAGGGAAATTATTGCCCATAGATATCTTGTGAAAAGTGTCGAAAATATTAGTGATAAGGTATTGAAATATTTTGTTCTATTATCTAGGTACTTGTCTGGATATTTTAACCTTTTATATAATTAAAGAGTTAAATGCGCTGCGTTTAATTTTATGGCTCTATGTATTTTTTCATGAATTCTAGCTAGATGACTTATGTTGATATTTGCTAGAATGTGTTGTGCATGATAGAAGTTGTGTTGATATGTTGAATTTCCCAGAGGTTTTGTTGGCCGAAGATATAAAGAAGATCATTCCGCATCGCTATCCTTTTCTGCTGATTGACAAGGTCGAGAGCGTTTTTGTTGGTAAGAGTTGTGTAGCGTATAAAAATGTCACGAATAATGAGTGGTTTTTTCAGGGGCATTTTCCTGATTTTCCAGTTATGCCAGGCGTTTTAATCATTGAATCCATGGCCCAAGCAGCAGGAGTTTTGGCTTTCATGACATTGTTTAGCGAAGGCGTATGCGCGCCTGGGAAATCCGACCGCGTATACTTCACGGCAATCGAAGAAGCTAAATTCAGAAAGCCAGTAATTCCTGGAGACGTTCTGAAACTCGATGTTTCTGTTATCAAACGCCGAGGTAATAAATTCTGGAGCTTCTGCGCTTTAGCTTCCGTTAACAATCTTACAACCGACTCAGCTGAATTCAACGCTATGATTCCAGATGTGAGACATAAGAAGTAAAGTGAGATAATGCGAAATTTATGTACATTATTATAAGGAGGCACTCGTATTAATAATAAAAATTATCACAATGATTTAGGAAATAAACTACTTAGCCGCAATCGACAGAGTTTTAAAACAAAAAGAGAACCATAGAAGATCATTCATCTCTTGTAATTGATTTTACATACACTTTCTTATTATAGTATCGCTAACATTCTATGCTGTTTTTACTATCGCACGTATACGGCAAACAATTTCTATATAGTAAACTGTTTTTATTAATTATGTTTTCCAGAGTTGCTATATATTGGTCTATAAATACCTTTCTTCTATATGCAATAACATTAGGAACATTTCTTTAAGTCTTCAAGTTATGGATAGCTACATTTATCTAAATTATGCTGCTATCCATCAACGCAGCAAGTGGCAGGGTTTTTCGCTCCGCTACGATAAATTTATCAAAACCGTAATTGGCTGATGTTCCCATAAGCTGTGTGATATCATGTAGATATCAGCATGGTTTTGCTGATGATTTTCAAAAAATTTAATCAAAAAAGATTCATATTAGTAATAAGGAGAAAGAAAATGAATACGATTATTGAAAAATCGCAATTTATAGCATTAGATGTTGCTGTTTTGAAGTGTCATTTGAGACTAGAGAGTAATTTAGAAGGCGAGTATTTGTCTAGAATTATAGATATGACTACTGAAACTTTTCTGAAAAAGAAGTATAGATATGTTTGTAATGAAGATTACTCTTCGAAGATATGCCTTCCTATGCAACCAGTTGTGGAGGCTTGTTCTGTAACAAATAATAGAAATACAAAAGCAGAGCCTCCTGTTGAAATTGAATATATTGCAGGCATTTGCGATTATTCAGAAAAGGTACAGAATGATATTCAGCTGGCTCTTCTTCAGATGGCAAATGGTGTGAGGGGCTATTGCAATAAATTCTTACAAAACACTATCTATTTCATGAAATTATTTGGAGGAAAAAGTGAATAATCCGCTATTCACCACTGCTCCAAGCAAGTGTTGGATTCGTTCAGTTCTAATGAAGTCAAACTCAAGCTAAGCAAAGCTTGAGTTTGTCAAATTGGCAAGCGGCGGCCTGGTAAGCTTTTTAAGCTGCCCGCGGCCTTTGAGAGCCCGCAGCTGGCATTCGCCAGCAAGGCCCCGCCCCTTGCCAAGTTTCAATGAAACAAGAGCTCCTGTAAACGCTATGCAATGCTCTTCAGACATTGGAAATATGTTCGAGTTGATCATACTCAAACCAGCAAACCAATTTCTCTGCTATAAAATGGAAAAACAATATATGCGAAATCAAATCACAACTCAAGCCTATAAGGAATAAATTTCTAAAGTGAATCGTGAGGACTGTGTTAGAAAGTGCTTGGATTATCAACCAGTTACTGTTTTGATAGCCAGCTCATATGCAATAGACAGAGTTTTAAATCAAGAAAAAGTTCCTGTGTATTGTCCATATTTTGCAATTGAGTTTGTGCATACTTTCTTATTATAGTAGCACTAATATTTCCGACAGTTTTTGTTTATAATTACCATCTATATTTAAGAATTCATTTTTTACAGAAAATTCACAGTTCTGTTAACACTTTATTAATGTTTTTGTGATAAAGTACTCCATCCAACATCGGGAAATTACCTAACTCCTTACCTTTATGCTTTAAGCATAAGCTTATGCATATCACATTTGCATTAACATTCCGTTAATTTTCAACACGATCACAAAAATATTTATTTGCCAATATATCTACAAAGCACTCACCCTGACGCAACAGATCCATGATGAGTATTTCTTTGAGTCTCTAAAATTATGGATGGCAACTATAATCTCGTTATTCTCTATTATACCACTCCATCACGACCGCAAGCTGCCGTGTTTTTAGCTCATATCTAATAAATTTATCAAAGCGTAACTAGTTGGCACTCTCCAATGCTTCTCTCTTGGTCTATACTTTATGCGATTATCTGTCAATCTCCACCAAATATTGCAACTATTCCGCTTCTATTTTTGCATACCGTTTTTTACACAATCCTTTACTAAATTGCTGTTATTGCAATACTTACAGGCCTCAATACACATGCAAACTCATCTCACAAATATATCCAATCTTACAATATTATAATCTATCCGTAGCAGGTTGGTATTCGCCAATTTTCATATAACAACGTTGACGATTTTATTTTTGACAGTGATGATTTTTTTGATGTTAGATTTGTCCGCAATTGTGCCTAGTGTTTTGAGGGCTGCCGTTTCCAATGTTTGTTCGTCTGCGTCAGGCTCGATCTCGAACGTAGCTTTGAGTTTGCCATTGAGTTGGACGGCAATTGTTATCGTCTCCAAAGCGGCTAATTTATCGTCTATCTCGGGCCAAGCTGCATTTTGCAATTGATCATCAGCCAGCATAACCTCAAACATTTCATGCGCGATATGCGGGGTAATCGGGCAAAGAGACTTTATGAAACTTGTGAATGCAAATTTTAACGATGCAGCAGACTCATGTTCGAACCGATCTTCAATTTCATTGAATAGCTCTCTTAAGAACGCAACTGTTTTGTTTAGCGAAATATTGTCGTAACTTTTCGTTATTTTTTTCAAGTAAATATGAGTTAATTTTATTAAATTTTCCGTGCCTTGCTCGTTTTCTTTTGTCTTTGCTAAAATTTTATTAAACAAATTCCAGACCCTATTTAGGAAACGCCAAGAACCATCCAGAGCATTCGTATTCCACTCCAAATCCTTCTCAGGCGGAGTGTCAGAAACGATGAATAATCGCAGTGCATCGACACCGTGCGAGTCGATAATTTCCTGGGGATTAATGACATTTTTCTTGGATTTACTCATTTTTTCGAACGAATATTCGATAACCTCTTTGCCATCTTTGTCTACCATTTTTCCGTCAGCAGATTTCGCGACCTCGTCCGGATAGATCCATTCTCCATCAGAATTTTTGAACGATTTGTGGCAAACCATGCCTTGAGTTAGTAAGTTTTTGAACGGAATGTCAGCATTGAGATAACCTAAGTCGCGGAGCGCCAAAACGAAAAAACGAGCGTACAAAAGATGCATAACGGCATGCTCAACACCGCCAATGCAAAGCTCGACAGGCATAGCAGCGTCAGCAATTTTCTTATCGATAACGCCATCGTAATGCGGGCAAAGATAACGTATAAAATACCATGAAGATTCGAAAAATGTGTCTAGCGTGTCAGTTTCGCGCAGAGCATTTTGACCGCACTTTGGGCATTTGACGTGTTTCCAAGTTGGATGTTTATCGAGCGGATTTCCCTTGCCATCAAACGAAACATCGTCTGGCAACAAGACAGGAAGCTCTGCTGGAATATCGCCGCATTTTTCGCAATGAATGATCGGAATCGGACACCCCCAATACCTCTGCCTCGAGACCAGCCAGTCGCGCAATCTATAGGTAATCTGTCGTTGCCCAGCGCCTATTTCCTCAAGGCGATTAATAATGAAAGCCTTGGCATCCTTAATGTTCATGCCATCCAAATATTGAGAATTAATCATTATTCCATCGCCAACATACGGTAAATCTTCTGTAGTTTCGATGACGCTTTTTATTTGCAAGTTGTATTTTTTAGCGAAATCAAAGTCACGTTCGTCGTGTGCAGGACAGGCGAAAACAGCGCCAGTACCGTATTCAATTAAAACAAAATTTGCTATATATATAGGCAATTTTTTGTCAGGATCCAACGGATGCGCAGCATATAAACCAGTAAATTTACCTTTTTTCTCTGTTTTTTCAAGAGCCTCTTCAGTCGTTACCATTGTTTGGCACTCGTTTATGAATGTAGCAAACTCTTTGTCACTCTCGGCCAATTCTCGAGAGATTTCATGTCCAGCGGAAATAGCGATGAATGAGGCTCCGAATAGAGTTTCAGGCCGAGTCGAAAAGACAGGTATTTTCCTTGTGTCGTCTATAATGTCGAACGTGATAAGTGCGCCCTCGGACTTGCCAATCCAGTTCTCCTGCA
>BNWD01000039.1 GCA_025998575.1 Alphaproteobacteria bacterium
TTGTAAAATAGTCATTTTAATTCTCCTTAAATAATAAATTTACTAAAGATTATGCAAAGGGCATAACAGCTTCTAAACTTTCATGGAAATCTTATAGAGCCGTCGCTCTAACTTCAGGTTACTACACAGTTTTCAGAAAAACTTAGATAATTTATAAAGATAAACGAGAGCTTTTGTTTTAATTGAGAGAAATTTATTTAGAGTCAAACTCAAGCAAAGTTTGAGTTTGACAAATTGGCAAGCGGCGGCCTGGTCAGTTTTTTAAAAAGCTTACCGCGGCCTTTACGAGCCCGCAGCTGGCATTCGCCAGTAAGGCTGCCCATTGCAAATTTTTATAAGAATGTAACAAGCTTTTATGGTAAACAAATCACTCACTTCATTGGTGAGTCTGTCTCACATCTTCTCTTTAAGCCTATACCGTATCACATTTGCATTAATATTCCGTTAATTTTCACTACACTCATAAAAATATTTATTTGTCAATACATATGTGGTGAAGCAAATTATGGTTTGAGTGTGTCATTCTTGGGCAAGCGGCAGATTTTCAAAGCAAGAAGAGGCTCAGTCCTTGTGATTGATTCTGCTCGTACTTTCTTATTATATTGGCATTTCTACAACAGTTTTTGGTTGTAATTACCAGCTGCATTTAAAAATCCATTTTTCACAAGAAATTAACAATTCTGTTAACAACTCTCTATAATGATTTTATGCTAAAGGACTCCATCCCCTAACCCACTCCCTCCTCGGGGAATTACCTAACTCCTCTCCTTTATGCTTTAAGCATAAGCTTATGCATATCATATTTGCATTATTATTCCGTTAATTTCCAACGCTTTCACAAAAATATTTATTTGTCAAGAGTTATATGTGCTTGGTGCGGGCCAGCTATGGTTTTGGTAAACAGCTCATCAAGAAGAGAATCAGAAGAAGTTTCTATGTATTGCCCATCTTTTGTAATTGATTTTGCGTACACTTTCTTATTATTTTATTAAGAATTTATTTTTTCACAAGAATCCACAATGCTGTTAACACTTTATTAATGTTTTTATGTTAAAGGACTCCATATCTTTAGTGGACCACTCAGCTTCTTCACTTTATGCTTTAAGCATAAGTAGTATATGTTGATCTTCATCTCTATCACAAAATATTCTTTCAGCAAGAGTCGTTATAGTCACGCTTCCTGCCAGAGTTGTGAGGGCAAATTATTAGTTAACGGCAGATACAGTTATGAAAATCAGCAGATTCAAGGACTAATCTTCATGAAAATCTGATATTTTGCTATAATAACACGTTATAGGACATGATGATTAAGGTTAGGCATGAAATTTCTTTCCGATATCATCAGTAGTATGAGCTCTGCTGGGGCGTTGCCAGTTGTTATATGTGTTGTTTTGGCTGTAGCTTTCATAGCGATGCTATTGGTAACTATTTTCACATTAGTTTCCATAAAAAAATCAGGCATTACAGCGAAAAAGATCATAGACCTGCCGCTTTCGGCGATAAAGAAGGAATCTAAGAAAGACGACGATAAAGACTCATCAACTCCGCCTCCTATTGGAGAGTGGCTAAACGGACTCTTAATAAAAAGGGGATACATCAACGTCAATAATATCGTTCGATCTTTCTTTAAAGCAGCTGAATTTCTGAAAGAAGCTCTCGGAGTTGGCTACAAATATAAGTTGCCGTGGTTTATGATGATAGGCGGCGAAAACTCTGGAAAATCTTCGCTTTTGAGCGGATTTACTCACGAAGAAATATTTGATGACGAAAAAGAAGATGCGGATTGCGTTTGGTGGTTTTTGAAAAATGGCGTCATATTAGATATCAAAGGCAGCGTCCTTTTGCCAAAAATTGGCTTTAACGCAAACGAAAAGAGCTGGAACATCATTTTGAATATGCTCTCGAGATATAGAAGCGCAAAGCCTCTAAATGGGATAATTTTGGCAATATCGGCAGAAGAGCTTTATGGGAAAAACAAGCTGCCGATGGACGAAATCAAAAAGAGAGCGATGTTTTTATCTCGAAAATTGAGCTTCGCGCAGAACTATCTCGGAATGAAATTGCCAATTTATGTTGTTGTGACAAAAACGGATATAGTTCCTGGATTTCAAAGTTTTTGCTCGGAAATTCCAGTCAGAAACAGAACAAACATGCTCGGCTGGTCCTCACCATATTCGCTCGGAACTATCTATACCTCGCGCATATTGGAAGAAGGATTCGAGGCGTTTGAAGACGAGCTAAACGAAATCAGAATGGAAATTTTCTCAGAAAGCTCAATAACAACGACTCGGGACGGCGTCTTCGTTTTTCCAAGCGAACTGTTGAGTGTCAAGGAGGCACTCAGTTGTTATATAGACACAATATTTAAATCATCATCAACTGACGAAAGATTCTATTTCAGAGGCTTTTACTTCACAGGCGATAGTAAAATGGTTCCACTTCTTCAGTTTGACAGTTCGCAAGAAGAGGGAATGGCAATTCTTGGAACGCCAGATGCAGACGTGAACGAGGCTGGAAATCTGACGGCCTCTTTTAGGAACGAGGATTTCGCTCCGAAAAAAATCTTCTTCTTCGATGATTTGTTGTTGAAGAAAGTATTTATGGAAGATGGAATTGCTTCCCCTATGAGATCGAAAGTATATCAGGCTAACAAATCGATTTTTATTGCCAAGATTTCAACAGCTGCATTCGTTATGATCGGAAGTTATGGGCTTTTTAGCGCAAAGGATCACTTGAAGCACAACAAGGATAGTCTCTTTCCAGCTTTGTTTAAGATTTCGTCTATTATCAAAAACGCCAGCGATTTGACCCTAAAAAACCTCGAAAATAGCGGCAATGAGATACTCTCTGAATGCACAACCAACTTGCTATCCCTGATGCAGCAGCTCAGTAATTCAAGGTTTTCCTCGCTTTTCGTTCCTGCGTCATGGTTCAGCTCAATAAATAAAGACCTAACAGAAACGCTGAGAATTTCATATCAAAGAGTAGTTATCAGAACTATTTATATGAATTTGATATTAAAATCTAGGAAATTCCTAAATATGAAGGCAACTCATAAATCGAGCACTATCTCCGAAGTTTTGAATCCTTATAAAAGCAGCGAATATTTGCTTTTAAAAGACTATGTTAACGGCCTGATTACGCTTCAAAAGAACATCAAGAAGTTTGACTCTTTGAGGACTTCCGGTGATCCAAAAGATTTGAATGACCTCATAGACTACACATTTCAAGGATCGATTCCGAAGGAGTTTCTCGACAATTATCAGCAATTCAGGTCTATCTTGATGAATACTCCGTTTCCGCCAATTGATCTTAGTCCTTATAAGAAAGTCGCATATGACGTCTTGATAAATCTCTTTCAAAACTTCTTGGATACTATATTCACATCGAGATCTGACAACAGCATAGTGTCGATGCTTGGCAAGTTCATAAGCAGCCTGACTAGGCAAAATATCAGAGATGTTCCAGATTGCTCGAAGATTGTAAGCTTTTCGAAAGGCCTGAGCGCCGTTTGCAAAGAGCTTGGAGACGCTGGAAAAACATGGTTAGATAATGAATCTTTCGAATCAGACACAGAATATAATGGGCTTTTGAATGGCATTGAGGAGCTTTTTGGGAAAGAAACCTCGCAGAAGATACTAAATATAACGAAAGTTAATTTTGAATATCTCAAATCTAAACTCACTGAATTTAATAACTCAACAAATATATCTTCCAAGCCATTGCCTTTTTCCTCAAGCGGTATATATCTGATTGAAAAGTGCCTGGCAGATCTATGCACAAAACCATTCATGGAGCCTCCTGGAGACTACCAATTGCTGACAGATATCCCGGAGGGCAAAATGATTTTCTGGGATGATGAGCTCGTTCAATATGCATATGAAGTCGGCAAAAGTTTTGAGCAGTTCGCGGCAACGTCTATAAAGGATTTTCCAAGGAGCATGCAGGAAGGCATTATGCTGATGACGAAGGCCAATATGTGCTCTTTGATAGCAAGCATAATCGCTAAATCTCAAAGCGTTGTAGATTCGCCAGTTGCGCTCACATCGGAGCTTACTTCTGAAGAAATTTTGCAAAAGCAAACAGCCGAACTAAAGGGAGTCGCGCCTAGATTTATTGCTTTACTGAAGATTTTGAGAAATGACAAGTTTAGTTTTGTTTTCGGAGATCTTCGTGCAATTCTCAACAAAATAGCATTCTCACTTTTGAACCATACAGATAATCTGCTCGAAAACCAGAAGCCGTATTGTCCGAATAATCTGACGTTCAACTATTGGAACGGGGAAATAGGCGCTGGATTGCTGGCATATTGCTCATCTGATATTGAAGAGCTGATTTTATATTTGCAATTGCAGAGGAAATTGATCGAAAGACTTGCGCTAGATTTTGTTGAGCCAATTGTCAACTTTCTGAATTCAGACATAATATATGACAAAAACTTCGGAAATCACGGGCAACTGATAAAGTGGACAAGGATCGTTGAAAACGTCAAAAACCTTGGAAAGAAAGATCCTGCGAATTCTGTCAGTATGCTCGAGAGATATATTATGAGGAGCCTTAATGAATATAGCCTCGACAACATAACTTCTAAAATTTTATTGAAAGATTTAGTTGGCGAGTCCGGTGATTATTTCTCAAATATTGTGAAAATTATAAAGAAATCAATAATGGCGCGGGCCGAAATATTGCTCAGAAAAAGGAACATTGAACGCTATAACGCGCTCCTGGAATACTACACAAAACACCTTGAAAACACATACCCCTTCTCAAGTTATGAAAAATCTCAAAGAACTGCAAAAGATGCCGATTTGGATTCCGTCAAGGAATTTTTCAAGATGTATGACGAGTTTGGAGGCTCACCAGAGGCTATTTTAGATCAGATACACCAACTTGGCGGAGAGGCTAAGAAATGCTATGATTTCCTGAAAAAAATCCATGACATACGTCTGTTCTTCGCTAACTTTTTCGATAATCAAAACGAGGCAATCAAGGTTTGTGTAGAGATTAATTTTGACGCAAACAAGCGAGAGGAGAGCAACACGGAATATTTGATAGACAGGGTTTTCAAGCCAAATGGTAACGTCAATATTCAGCCTATAATGGCCGACAAAAAGGCGTTTTGGTATTTCGGCGAACCTATAGAGATAAGCTTCAGATTAGCCAAAGATGACCAAGCGCCGAAAATAACATATGATCCAAACGATTCTGATTTAACAATCGATGGCAACTCCGCCAGATTTCAATGCATAGGCAACTGGTCCCTCCTGCGCTTCCTTCAAAAATATAGGGCAAATTCAAATGGCGCAATGCAGAATCAAATCATGCTCTGTTTCAAAGTCACTCTTAACACAAACAAGGTGATGAATATATACGCCTCGATTCAAACTTCTCTTCCGAAAAAGCCAGGAGAGGCAACTGTTAATTTGGTTAAAGTTCCTGATACTCCTGAAAAAATGCCACCGATGCCAAGGGAAGTCATAGCCGTTGCAAACGAATCTGTGCTCACGCCGCAAAACATAAAACCGGATTTTTCGAATAGTTCTGAGCAAATCAGCAATGACATCGTAGAGGAAAACGACGATGTCGAGATAGAAACTCGGCCTGCAATTCCATCTACACCTGCACGCGCCGCTAGACGCTCACGCCCACAATCCAGCCCCACCAGACAACCTAGCTCAACCGCCCGCCACACTGTTTCTGCAAGAGCTACTTCTTCCGCTCCTGTTTCCCAAACTCCCGCTCCAAACCCTGTTAGCAAGATTTTAGAATCCGCTGAAACCCCATCAATCGAACCAGACTCCGAATTCTCAGTCTCTGACGAACCAATAGAATAGTGAGAATACATAAAATTTTAAGTATTCTTAAGCTATTTTCAAAATAAACTATTGACAACCGCTAAATATTAGCTTAATATTAGTTTTGTAGTTATGTTAACAGTTTTTACGGAAGGTATTGTAAGATGAAGAA
>BNWD01000040.1 GCA_025998575.1 Alphaproteobacteria bacterium
CTTCTATATGTAAATTCTTTGAGTCTCCCATTATGAATAGCTACATTTATCTCGTTACTCTCTATTATAATGGCTCACAATCACTATACCAAACGACAGAGCCGGTTCCTGTCAACAACAGTTCATATTCTTATACTGCTTTCTTTTCTTCATCAAGTCTCATTTCAAGATCCTTGCTATTCTTCGAAATACATTTCCTTCATAGACCAGCGTCAGGTAAAGACTTTATTTTTCACGATTATCTTCTAAACTCTGCGTATAATTGCAATACTTATGGAACTGCCAATTAGAGCTATTCATATACTTACGAAGTATGAAACATGTTTTAGTATAGTCTTAATAATTACGTAGATATTATCTTATAAGATTGTACCGAAAAACAAATTGTTATTCAAAATCAAAAAGAGTGTTGGAGCGTTCCGTTAAATTGCCCATTGTTAAATCTTATTATAGCAGTATCTAATTACCAGCTTTACTCTTATTCACCAGTTTTTTAGTACATCATTTACTAACTGCCAATATCGCAATACTTACACATAAGTACACACATACAAGCTTCTCTCTCAAACACATTCAAACATTTTTTTATATTATAACCTATCAGTAACAGATTGCCAATCCCGAATAAAATGCAATCCATTTATGCTAGCATTGGTTTAAATTTTTGAAAATACCAGAACATATATTGTGTTATTTAAAAATTTGTTTCCGCTAAATATAATATTTATATCAACAGTATTGTATTTAAAATCTGAAGAACAAAACATTTCAATATATAAGTAAATTACGTCGTTCCAGAATATTTATGTTCAAAGTATTTATTTTTTTAATCGCAAATATTACGCCATTATTCAAAAATAATGTAGTTATACATCGTATAAAGAGGCTAATAAACGTAATGAAAGGTTACATTATTTTCTGAAACAGGATTGAACAAGAAATGGTGCCGCAGGAGGGAATCGGACCCTCGACCTCTCCCTTACCAAGGGAGTGCTCTACCTCTAAGCTACTACGGCATCCATGCATTCTTATTTAAACACAATCCAACAAAAATGTCTAGAAATACTGTGTTGTTAACCAATTACGGTTTTGATAAATTTATCATAGCGGAGCGAAAAACTCTCTCGCTTGGTGTAGTAATCCAGAACAACGAGATAAATGGCTCTATTCATTACTTTATTAAAATAATAAAAACAGGTCAGTAAGAGAATTTTTAAAGAATATTCTATATATAGAAAAGAATGTTAGCGAGACTATAATAAGAAGGTGTGTATAAAATCAATTACAAGAGCCTAAATCTCTTCTTGCTTTCAAACTCTGTCGCTTTTACATGAGAGATTTATCAAAACCATAACTGGTTGATAGCCAAAAAAAATATTCGATGTAGCATTAAAGAAAATTTCCAAGAGATGTTGTATGTTTTTACTAAATTACATAGGCTATATATTGTCAAGAACAATAATTCGTATGCAATATACATTGTTATATGATGATAGATTGAGGCAGTATTGTCAACTTCAATAAATATCTTCCTACTTAGATTCACTAGCGCGTATTGTATATATAATTCTTAATTTCAAAAACAGAGAATTGTATTGTATGTCCTAATTTGCAATAAAGAAAGATTCTACAATTTTTATAGGCTAATATGAAATGGAAAATTATTAGATATAGAATTTTAACAAATCTATTTTAAGTTGTGTGATTTCAGAGCGTTAATCAGTCTTTCCATTTTTCGTAAAGTAGTTTATATTGATAGCATATAAAATCGTGAGGGCTTTGAAGATGGATTGGGAAAAAAGCCAGAATCGGATTCAAAGGTTACTTTTGGATTCGAGCTTAGCATTCCCGATAGCCTTTGCAGCGTGGGTTGTTGAGAACAACACGATATTTGTTTCTAACAAATTGAAACTGTTAATATCGGCTGATTCGAACTTCCTCGATACTCGCGATTTCGTTATGTATATGAAGAACGCTTTCGGCGATTTTTTATTTATTGCTTCTGAAAAAATATCAAATCAAAGTGCTATAAGGAGAGAGTATTCAGCAAACTTCAATATTAAACCGCAAGAAAATTTATCACTCAAGTTAGTTTTCGATGCGAATAAGTCACTTTATATTTTTACAGCTGAAAAAGCTGAGAAGATATCTGAAAAACGAAGTGAGACTCAAGCTGAAACATCGAACAAAGAAATAGAAAATACTTTGGACGCATTGCCTATTTATATCTGGATGAAAAATTCTGACTCGCGCTTGAATTATTGCAATAAAAAATATTCCGATGCTCTTGAGACATCTAAGGAGGCTGTTATTGCCGAGAATCTCTGTCTCATTCCTCAAAAAAATAAGTATTCTGATAGTCGATTTTCTGACTACAAACAAAAACAGACTTTAGAAAATGTCGTTATTAATGGTAACAGAAAATATCTGGAAATAACGGAATCACAAGCGATAAATTATGCTATTGACGTCACAGATCGCGAGGAATTGAAAAAGGAATATCTAACATACAAAAAGCAGACTGAGGAAACACTTTCTCAGATTTTGGTTCCAATAGCTATTTTTAACGAAAAACTTGAGTTGATTTTCGCAAATAATGCTATATTGAAGCTTTTCAATTTGGCTAGTATAAAAGACAATGATTTTAACAAAATTATTGCAGACCTGTTAGATCGCGGAATACTGTTGACTAGTCTAACTTATGAGTATTTCAAAGAGAAAGCTGTCGGGTTTTTCAAAGAAATAATTGAGCCTGTTCATGCATTTATTAATCTTCAAAATGGGAAGACTGTTTCAGTTTCAATTTTCCCTAATCAAGGTGGCTTGCTATTTTTGTTCGAGGATATAACTGACACAGTCGCTCTTAAACGGGAAATCAATTCAATCTCCGCAAACCAGCAGGAAACGCTGGATCGGTTAAAAGAAGGAATTGTTGTTTTTGGTTCTGACAATAAAGTCAAACTCACTAACACTGCGATATTTAACATTTTTGACAAAAAAATCGAAAAAACAACTAGAGATAGTTTTGGCGTTCATATCAAAGACTTCTTTTTTGGTTTTTCAGAAATCTTTGATTCAAAAGACGCTATGCATATTTGGGCGTTAAAGCTTGTCAATATCGCTGCGCAGAGAGTTGATTTTTCGGATACATTGCTGACAACAAAAAACAGTGTCATAAATTATGTATACTTTGCGTTGCCAAACGGCCTGAATTTGCTGAAGTTCGTTGATGTAACTGAAAAAACGAATTTGGAAAAAGCACTTCAGGAAAAAACGACAATTATCTCTCAAGTAGACAAAATAAAAGATGACTTGATTTCAAATATTTCGTATGAACTATACGCTCCATTAAACACTATTTTGGGCTTTGCTGAAATACTAATAAATCAATATTTTGGAGAATTAAACGAAAAACAGATCGAATATTGCAATGCTATCGCCAGTTCCGTCAACAAAATAACGAAGGTAGTCAGCGCCATTATCAATCTGACGAGCATTGAAGCAGGACAAATAAAATTGAGCTATGTCGGCGTGAATTTATTTGAATTCTTAAATAATATCGTTGATTTATTCAGTGCTCGCGCTAAAGAGCAAAATGTTTGCATCACGAATGCTTTTCTAGACAAGGATTTCATAGCTTATTTTGATGACCAATCGATGAGCCAAGCTATTTTTCAACTCATGTCTCGAATATTTCAAATTATCTCTGAAAACGGCAAAATTGAAATAAACGTAGACTCTTCGGAATTCAATCCGGCCTATTTCACAATAATAATTTCAGCAACAAAATGCTCCGTACAGCAAAGTGAACTGGAGAAAATGAAAAACGCTACAGAATGTAATATGGAGAAAAACAATATCTATGATAGAGAATTCGGCATGATCCTGGCAAGCAACGTCATCCGCATCCACAAAGGAACACTTATCATCGACTCTTCTGCCGAACAGAGCATTATTAAAATCTCTCTAACTCTGCCGAATGGCTGACAATCTCTACACATTAACATGTTATCGCAATGCTCCAGTTTCATGTCAGCAACTAGTATTTCGTTTTTGAAGACTTCTGGAATTTTCACCATATCTTTTCTTGTTGTTATAAGAGCCGAATTGGAGTTTTTTTGGCTAATATTCTTCGTATGAAATTCGGTGAATAGAGCATTTGAGATATAAATATTGCATTTCTTAAATAGTTAGTTTATTTTAAAATGAAAACAGAAACGTATTGCTAGTCTTCCATTTTCGATTATTGTATTGCAAAAATTATAGCTCAATTATTTGGTCAAAATAAACTTTTATATCGGCAATATTTTCCAATGGGAATGTAGCGCCATTTATGTGACATCATAACACATGGAATACGTGTTCCTTATTTCTTTCACTTAACAATTCCATTTTTGATCCGCCTTAAGTAAAAATCATATTTATGCTTAGAAAACACTATAAAATTTTGCGAAGCAAAATGAGATTCATAAATATTCGTGCTCAATAAATTTTCATTCATTTCAAGAAGAGAAATAGCGCTTAGTTACAATAAGCGTTATCGGATTAACACGTTTCTCATTGGGGTTTTTTCATCAAATAGTAAGTATTGTCTATTAGACTTGCACATGATATAGCAGATAAATTTTGTACTTGGTAATTTCTGGTTTTGGTAAAGAACATAACCAGGCCAGGAATGAACTTACTACTATTTGTTATTTGAATAAACTTTGTCTTCATCTAAACATTACTGAAAATGGCTCTGTTGATGAAATTCTTAGCAGGCAGCGGTAAAGCAGGATCAAACACATGCTTTTGTTGGCTAGCGTACAAGCCAAATTACAAAATAATTCCAGCAATATCGACTATCTTTTTAAAAATACCAAACATACTCCTAATTTTTTAAACGATTAAAATTTTTACATATTATATAAGATTTTATATAAAAATGGAAGTGTATTGAATAGTGTCTAGGTCGCAATATTAAGATAAGGTTGCGATATACCTGCGATGATAACTTAATGCTGAATTTTCCAATTTCACGTTATTAGAAGGAAAGCCCTACTTTATTATCTTGGCATCTTTCTGCGTAATCGTTGCAATGTATGTTACAAATCAAATAATATCAATCTCCATTGCTTACTGATATTTATTTTGCTCCTAACAAAACTCAAAAAATTATGTCAAGTTTATTGAACCGCATACATAACCGTCTGTTTCTTAAAGTTTTTTGAAAAGGCTCTAATTACTATATTAATTAGTATACTGGTTTATAAAACATTAACTGCGCTTTTTTGTTCTCTGAATTTCTGGATAGATTTTGCTAAGTTTAAAAAAGTTTATAATTCTGTTTTGAGCATACGCTTTATCTGCGACAAATTTGAGATTCATACTGAAGAGCACTCCTTCAGCAGTGTTGGAAGAGTATATTAGCCGCACAGGTTGTAGAGGCAAATTAATAGTAGTTGAATTTATAAAAACCATAATGCAAATATCTTATACTCAGGTAAAAAAATAATGAACAAAAATTTCCGCTAAAAAATACATGAATATTGTGCAACTTAGTGTTGCCACTAACTATCTTTCAATTTTCAACGTCTTATCACTGCAAAATCTTTGATGCAATCGTCAAGATTTTCATGAATGATTTTCCTATATTTATTTTTACATCATTACAAATAAAACATAGATAATCTAAACAAACATTGGTTACTTTATTCTTAATAATAAAGTAATTTGAATACTTAAAGAAATACTAATCATATCATAGTTGTTAAAATTTATTTTAAGAAAACTGTTAGTATACTTAGAGAAAAATCCATTAGTTATAGATTCATAACCATTTCGTAAACCTATTGAGTTTAGAGATATATTGACACAAAAATATTTCTGT
>BNWD01000041.1 GCA_025998575.1 Alphaproteobacteria bacterium
TCAAATAAAATATAAAAATAAAAATGAAATTAACGAAATTTTAAATAAATTATTAGACTCATTTTCGCTAAAACATCTTCGAAAGGAAAAAGCTAGCGTTCTATCTGGAGGTGAGCGACGAAAAGTGGAAATCGCGCGAGCGCTTGCCGCTAATCCGGCGTTTTTGCTCTTGGACGAGCCGTTTTCCGGAATAGATCCAATTTCGATTTCAGAAATAACAGACATAATAAAAATGCTCAACAAATCTGGCATTGGCGTGATTATAACGGATCACAACGTTCGGGAAACATTGAATATATTGAACAGAGGGTATATAATAACGAATGGTAAAGTCTTGATTTCAGGCACTCCTAAGGAGATTTTAAATGACGCAGCATCACGAGAATCATACTTGGGCGAGCGGTTTTGCGTGTAGTAATTTTGATTTTCTTCAAATATTAACTTATATTTTTTTACATACTATTACTACAAAAAGGCATTTGGATAAAGATTTCTCAGTTTCTGCTTTCTTTAATATTCGAAATCCTTAAAATAATACTTATCGTCAATCATTAATTTTTCTGAAACAGCTCAAAATTATGTTTTTGACAAAAAAAGCCCTGAGCTTCCTGATATTCAGACTTTGCCAAAAAATACGACTGATGAAGTTATTAACTCTTCAGATCATGCAGCTATTTTTGATTTGAGCAAAAATCATAGTGTGAAATCATTTAAGAAATACGTTCCAAGCAGCATTGATCAAAGAATAAAAGCAGGGAAAAATGCTATAATTTTGAATGCTCAACGGCTTGATTTTTCGAAAAAATACAGAGCATATGATCTGACTCAAACAAGGCTAGTTATTGATTCAGAGAATCCAATTGACGTCGATTCTCATCTTTATAGCAGATATAATCATGCAACTGATTTAGACACAGTCGATGAAGAGACTATCATAGAAAAAAGAGGAACAGGTGTTTTGACCCTCAATTCAAACAGCTCTTGGTTTAATGGTCGTGTGAATTTGAGAGAAGGAAATCTCGTTGTTCCTGCAACTGCTTCAATTTTCGGAGGAGCGGTCAGTGCATATCCAGGAACAGAGATAGTCTGGCATGTTGCGGAAAAAGATCCTTCAAACACGCCGTCTATAGATTTGCATAATGCAACGCTAAAAATGTATGGAGATGCTCCTGGCATTTCATCTGTCTATTTCGAGCTGCTAGGAGATGAAGATTCAGTTTTGGAAATAGTCACTGGCAATATACACATAAAAAATGACTGTTCTGGGTTCAAAGGCAATATAATTCTGCACAATGGAGCAAACATTGTCATAAGACAAGATCAGGGCTCAAGCGGAGAACACAGAGGGAAAATGCCTGAAGGTGATTTCTACATTAAAGACAGAGGGACAGCTATAATAGACACCTCTGACGGCCTGAAACCAATGAATTTGAGAGAAGGACATTTGGTTATCAACAACAAACTTGGAAAGCAAACGAAAATCAAAAAGACTGTTGTCGACAGAGGAGCGAAAATCACTGTCAATGTTGACGATCCTATTTTGAAAGATATGACAGTCCATGGAGAACTCGATTTAGCTGGAAATGGAGAAACAGTTGTCTTGAAAAACATGAACATCGACGGAGGTATTTTAAAAGCGTCAGGCCCTAATATATCGAACTTACAGTTTGAAGGTCCACTAAAAATCGGTTCTGGTTTGAATCTCATGGGCAACAAGGTTGTAGACACTATCGATATGAGAAATGCTCAGCCAAGCATTTATGAGAGTAGAAATTTTGAATTATGGATCGATATTGATCCAGCAAAAAATGCTATTGATAACATAATCGCTCAGAACATCACATTTTTTGAAGGAAGCGCCTTGGAAATTAAGGATTTTGAATTGCTTAGCGCTCCAACAGAGGAAGTACATGTCTTCAGAGTCTTAACGTTGACAGATGAAAACGCGAAATATCTTCCTATAGTTATTGGAACAAACAAAGAATTCGATGGAGCATATGGAAAATATCGGCTATACGCAGAAGGCGGAGATGGGTTTGTCACTTTAAGAATAGCCAATCCAAAGAATCCAACGCCTAAAATAGCTCAAACGCCGAACTCAACTGAGGGCTTGCAGCCTGTTCAGTTGGCTGAAATAAACACAGCATATTCGCCTATGAAACTCATGCATTTGGCAATGCTTTCAAACACAACATCAATTTATAACACTGTTTGCAACAATTTCAGTTTCGAAAAACCAGAAGACATTGGTGAAAAATACAGATTCTGGAACAAAAACTTTTCGAACTCTCTTGATGTCAAAACGACAGCTAACAACGTTCAGAAACTTCATTCAAATTTAAAAGGAACCATTATAGGATTTGACGGCAAAGCATCGAAATTGAAAAATGGCGGATTTTTCATGCCAACCGTTTTCGGATCATATTCAAGAGCAAAACTCAAGAATAATTATCAGAGATCCAGTGCGAACGACTATATTATAGGGACGAAATTATCCTGGTTTGGAGATAAAAATCGCCTCGATTTGATCGGCTCTTATTGCTACACCAAAACAGGCAATAACCTCTTGGATTATGGCAAACACAGCCTAAAAACAAACACGTTCTCAATTGGCAGCAAATTCTCACACAGCATAAAGCTAACGAATCATATGTCCCTCATTCCAAGCATTTTGCCATCATATTCATTCATAAAAACAGGCAAAGTAAAACTAGACAAAAGCATAATAGCAACCAAAGGCTATAGCACGCTAAACGTCAGCCCTGGAATAGAACTTCAAATAAAAAATAGCCAATTTGGAGTCAGCATCGGATCAAAAATCAACAAAAGAGTCTGCGGAACAATGAAAAGCTATGCCGATGGCTCAAATATACACTCGCTCCAAAGCAAGAAAACAAACGTAGAGTACGAGTTAAACCTATTCAAAAACATAAAAGACAAAGGAGAAATAAATATCGGAATAACAAAAACAACATGCGGAAGCAAAGGCATAACAGTCAAACTTGGCGTCTCGGCGAAACTATAGGAAGGAGAACAAAATGAAAAGATGTGTCTTTACAAATCTACGTGATAGGCATTTTTTCTCAAATTTAATGTGTTACCAAGCATATCTGCACTTGTATAAAATTGCAGTAACATATCGAGGAGAAACAACACCGCTCAGTGCACACATGCAAATTCTTCAAAGAGTTTTTTACGCCATTATCATCCTCTTTGATTAAGATAATGTCTTAGTACTGAGTTGCAAGACTCTACTAAACAATGATTATTTTTCAATACGTACAAATACCCCTCGCAAATATACTCAAGTATATTTTATATTAAGTCGCAAGTAATTGTCAAATCTTGGAAATTCGCAGTAGAATAAGCAAATTCAAAAAGAGAAAATACTCCAAAAATATATAAAATTTTACACAAATAAAAAAACGTAAAAAATAGTGTTGCCAGCTGTATTATTACATGCTATAATAAACAACAGCAATAGTGCTAAAGAGTTTTTTTAGGAGTGTTAAAATGAAAAGAAAAATTATAACAAGTATAGGATTGTGTCTTGCGGTGTTTGCAACAATGAACGTGAATGCTGGAGAAAATCAAGTTATTGAGCAATCTGTTGGGATGGCCTCCCCTCTTCCGATTACTGCAAATTCGGTAAGAGATCCGAACTGGGAGATTCATACGACGCTGCTCTCTAAGGCAATAAATGGAGATTATGCAAGTTCTAATGTCTCGCAAGAGAAAATACAAAAAGGAGTTGATTGTTTTTATCTCGCTGCTTGCAAAGGTTATAAAGAAGCGCAAGCAAAATTTGCTTTGGTATATGCCACTAATAAACAAAATGCGGCACGTTCCATGTTCTTGAAAGCAGCAAACAAGAATGTTGACTTTGGCAAAATAGCTCTTGGGCTTCTCTTTTCTAATGAATTTCCTTCCCATACCTCCTTCTGTTGGAAAGCTGGTTTCTTCGTTAATAATTTCTATCCAATCAATAAATTTAATTCTAAATGGATGTTAGATTTTATTGTTTCCATTGCATCGTCATCCTGTTGGAGCGCAGTAAACAAAAACAAGGAAGCATTAGTAAATGATGCAAAAAAATATTGCGAATTATTTTCTGAGACTACAAGAAGTTGGGGCCTTATTCATTATAATGAATATGATAAGAAGATACTTATCGTCAAGTTAAATCAACTAACATTGGACGATGTTAAAGATATAAGCAGAAATAACAGCTTTGAAATTACTAAATCATTTTTTGCAGCTATAGGAAAATTATCAAATGTTGATGTAGAAACTGGGATTAGTAGATTGAATAAGCTAGGATATGATATTGAGAAAATTCTTGCTATCGATTAACGTTGCTCACTACAAAGCCGCGCGATATACTTCGCTCGGCTTTAAGCAAATGAGTAATTTTTCTTCTTCTACAGATAATGATATGAACTGGATTTTTTCCTAAATCCTCATTTAATAATATCAGAAATACTGCGATAATATTCTATCGTTAAATACTTTACCTTACAATTAATATAAAATATCTGTTATTCTAATCTTACCCTCCAGATACCATCCTGAAGAAATATACGATGGTTATTATATAAATATATTTTAACGATTTTGTAATCGAATGAAATTTGCTCATTCTTTGAGCCTGGAAAAGTTAGTGTGATAGCAAATATTTAAGACGAATAGGTTTGATAGCGCGTAATGTAAAATTTATTTATTAAAAGTTTTATCAGCAGGCTTGAGTTTCGAATATCCAAAAAATATTATAGCAAAATCCACATTTATTGCCAATAGAAATATAAAAATCATAGAAGCTCATTGGAAGCATTTTTCTCTTCGTTCTTTAAAGTATGCAAACCCATTAAATATGAATAATAATTTTCTGCTGCAAAATAGCGTTCTTGAAAACAGAGCAGGTTACAGGAGCAACCAGTTATGGTTTTGATAAAGCTTACACCATAAGTTGGAGCGAGAAATACTGTCGTTTAGCGTAGTGACAGTTAGCTGTTGTAATATAAGAAGGGCTATCCATCATTTCCAAACTTTTTTATCAGCTTAACTATAGCCTGCCATCTGAAAAATTTGTTAAATATTCCTCTAAGTACTAACTATTATACGAAATACGTTCCATTCATTTGGAAGCGCGTCAGGGAAAGACTTTATTTTACGCGATTATCTGTCAAACTCTGAGAATAATTGCAACATTTACTATCCCATTTTTGTATACCGTTCCTTACTCCATCCTTTACTAAACTGCTGATATTGCAATACTTACACGTTTCCATACCAACTCATATCAATGTATCCAGACATTTTTTCAATATCTATCCATAACCACTTGCCAATCCCGTTGAAAGATGTTGAATTCTTAGGAATGGATGAGCTTATACTTATATTCAAAAAAAGAAAATAGGATCAGAATATTGACTGCTGTTGACAGTAACCGGCTCTGTTTTAGTGCGTTTGAGGTAGTAGTAGGAAATTGGGCTTCATTGAAATGATTACTAAAATCTATAGAGAACATATAGTTACTAAATCAGAAACCTGTTTGGTAGAGTCTTACAACTCAGTGCCAAGATATTATCTTGCAAGATTG